>JAFGSY010000038.1 GCA_016934315.1 Candidatus Anaeroferrophillus wilburensis
AATAATTCGTAACAAACGCAGTAAAATCAAGCCTGATTTAGTGAAAATAGCGGCTTAACCCTCTAAAAACTTTAGACTGTCAAGTCAATTAATAAATTACTAAATCTGCTGACTTGAAACTATTGGCATAGACTCTGCAGTATAAATTTGGCACAGCGGATTTAGTGGAAAAATATTACATTATGGGGAGAATTTACCTTAAAATTATATTTTGACAGGATGGCCTCTGAGGCGAAATGAAAACAATGGGAGGGGAGATTACAATGAAAAAAAAGCTTACAGTGATGGCAATTGCGTTCTTTATGCTAAGTGTAGCAGGAACAGCATTTGCGATTCCTACCACCTTGGTTGACGAAGGTTCTACATGGCAATATTCCGTTCTCAATAATGATTTATGGTCAAGCTGGGCTACTGCCGGTTACGATTCGTTTGATTGGGATACTACTAGCATAGTATGGCAAACGGGAGATGCTGCTTTTGGTAATCCGTATTCTCTCTCCTACAATACTTATTGGGCAGCAAATACAGATTTGGCACTCCAACAAACCTTCAATATTGATGGGTTACTTGAGGCACCCATAACGCTCAATGTTGCTTCTGATAATGGATTTATGGTTTTCATCAATGGCCAGCAAGTTGCCAAACAGAATGCAGAAGGTTATACTGCTTATTGGGAATATACGTTGCCTCTGACAACACTTGGCTTTATTTCCCCTGGAGACAATATAATTCAGGTGTTGGCAGAAGATCATGGCGGAGCCACCTTTTTTGACCTGAAATTGACTGGTGATGTTGCCCCTGTTCCTGAACCCTCGACAATCCTCCTCATGGGTTTTGGACTTGCCGGACTGATCGGCATAAGGGCCAGGAAGAAAGCTTAATCAATTCCCACTATCAATTTTTACTACAGGGCAGGGTCTCCATACCCTGCCCTTTTTTCATTTCATGTCATAAATCCCCAGAGAACGCGAGGGTGTAATAAGTTAAGATTGCCACTATGAAGCTCAACTAAATAGCCATGCTTTCAAACTTAATATTCTCTGCGAATTTGTTACGTATATAGGGCAGACAAGTTATTAGTGGCCATGTTGCAAAAAAAGGCCGTTTCTCATATGAGAAACGGCCTTGAGGCATCTGGCTCCCCGGGACGGACTCGAACCGCCAACCTAGTGGTTAACAGCCACCCGCTCTGCCGATTGAGCTACCAGGGAACAGTGAAGCAGGCTGTTTTTATAGGGAAAACAGTCGGGAAAGTCAAGATTTTTTTGTTTCTTTTATTCACCAGCCAGTTTTACCACCGTCACTGCCTTGCCGCCTTCATTGCCGGACGGATGGTAGAAGTCAGAAACATAATGGATCTCCCGCAATAATTCATGGACGCCCTCCCGCAGGCGGCCAGTTCCGAAACCATGGACAATTTCTACCTGTTGGATGTTGGCCCGCACCGCCTGGTCAAGATAACGCATGAGTTCTTCCCGGGCCTCTTCAACCCGCTTGCCAATCAAGTTGAGGGTCAAGGGAATGTCGCCCGGTGATGATGATCTTACCCGGACCTGGCCCAGGCGACCGGTAGGTGATTTGCCAATAATGGCGACTATTTTTTTCAATGGCAGACTGGCCTTCAGATTACCTCCCAGAGAAACGGTCACCAATTTTTTCTGTTGATCAACAGATTCAACCTCGGCCGGGTGGCTGGTTCCCGCCAGCCGGACGCGAACCCCGGGCAGCAGTTCCGCCAAAGGTACAGGGGTTGGCGGTGCTGCTGGGGGCGCCTCGGGCAGCAGATCACCCACTTGCTTTTTCATCAGGGAAAAATCATGGCGCAGGGCACCGGTTTTCATCTCCTTGCTTACCCCCTCACGACGCTGGGCTTCAAGGATAGCCAAAAGTTCTTTAAACCTGTCTTCAGCCTGACGGGTGATCTGCGCCACCTGGCGGGTGGCAGTCTGGCGAAGATTCTCACGCGCCTCAAGCAGCCGCTCCCGCTCTTTGCGGCACTCCTCCTCCAGCAGATAGGCTTGCTGTTTCAGGCGAAAAAGCTCCCGTTCCTTGACATCCACCTGCGCCAACCGCTTTTCCAGTTTTTCGGCCAGCATGACCACCTGATCATGCTCCCGATCCAGATATGAACGAGCCCTATCAATAATGCTTCTGTTCACCTGGAGACGCTGGGCAATATTCAGGGCATTACTCAGGCCGGGAACCCCGTAATGGAGCCTGTAGAGCGGCTTCATCGATTGGGAATCAAACGATACGGCGACACTCTCGATCCACGGACGCTCATAGGCATAGGCCTTGACATTGTTGTAGTGGGTCGTCACCACGAAAGCCGCCTGACGGTCATGGAGTTCATCAAGGATTCCCAGAGCCAGGGCAGAGCCTTCCTGGGGATCGGTACCAACTCCCAGTTCATCAAAAAGCACCAGCGTGCGTTCATTGCAGTCAGCAAGAATGGCGTCAATATTCTTCAAATGGCCGGAAAAGGTGCTGAGGTCTTCGCTGATACTCTGTTCATCACCGATATCCGCCAATACCTGGCAAAACAAGGGCACGACACTCTCGCGGTCAACGGGCAGCGGCAGAGCGCAGCGAGCCATAAAACTGATGAGTCCCAGGGTTTTCAGGGTCACCGTTTTACCGCCGGTGTTGGCCCCGGAAATGACCAGCCCCTGAATGCCGGGGGCAAAAATGATATCCACCGGCACCACCTCTGCGGCTGTTTTTTCAGCAACCAGCAGGGGGTGACGGGCCTGCTGCAGGGAAAATCCCGCGGACCAGTCGGCAGCCAGTCGGGGGGATGTCCCGCCGGTTTCCCGGCCAAAGAGGGCTTTTGCTTGGATCATATCAAGATGAAACACCCGCTCCAAAACCGCCATTATCTGCTGGCGCTCTGCGCGCAGATGGAGGGCAATCATCTTGAGGATTCTAATCTCCTCTTCCTGCTCCTCCTTGCGCAGAATGCCCAAGGTATTATTCAAACCGATGGTCTCAACCGGTTCGACAAAAAAGGTCATGTGGGTCCGGGATTGGTCGTGGATGATGCCGGAAAAAAACGTTTTGAAGTTGGGTTTTACCGGAATGACATAACGATTGTTGCGCACCGTCACCAGATGATCCTGGATGATCGGCTGCAAAGCAGGATTGTCAAGATGGTTGGCAAGAATCGCCTGCACCTTCTGACGGGTCGTCCTGATCTGCCGTCGGATGTCAGCCAGGGCAAAACTGGCCTCATCCTTGATCCCTTCCTGGTCATCAATGCAGCTGTTGATCAGTTCCATCAGCGGCCTGAAGGAGCTGATGCCGTCAAACAGCTCCCGCAACGGCACAAAGGGTTCATCAAGGACGGCGGCAAACTGGCTTACATTGTCAAGGCAGCGGAATGTTTCGGCAAACACCAGCAGGGAATGCGGCAGCAGGTAGGTATCTTCAATCCGGATCCGCTGAAGATCTGGCCCAAGATCCTGAATGCCGCCCAGGGGAACACTCCCGTATTCCCCCACCAGATCCATAAAAAGGACTACCTGGCACAAGCCCGCAGACAGCCCGGCAAAGGAGGCGGCAGAAAGGGGAAAAAGGCACTGGCAGGCCGCCTTTCCCCGGGGCGTCATGGCATGCCGGGCAACCAGCCGGATTATCCCGGCAAAATCAAGTACCCGCGCGGCATGATGTTCCATTGATCGGTCAGGGAAGGAGGCTGGAAACCAGGCGGTTGACAATTTTCCCGTCTGCCCGGCCGCCGGCACGGGCCATCACCGTCCGCATCACCAATCCCATATCCTTTTTGCTGGTGGCGCCGGTTTCTGCGATGGCCGCCTTCACCAGCTCTTCAACCTCGGCCTCATCCAGCTGTTCCGGCAGATAGGCCGCCAGGACTTCCAGTTCGGCCTGCTCTTTGGCCACCAAATCGTCGCGGCCGCCCTTTTCAAACTGACCGATGGATTCTTTGCGTTGCTTCACCAACGTGGCCAGCAGCTTCATGATCTCTCCATCGGCCAGCTCATGGCGCAGAGCAATCTCTTTATTCTTGATATCGGCACGTACCATGCGGATCGTTGACAAACGGACTTTATCTTTGGCCTTGGCCGCCGTTTTCATATCTTCAGTAAGCTGTTCTTTCAAATTCATTTTCTGCCTGCCTTTCTTGATCCTAATGATGTCCTTCCTGTCCTGACAAACGGTCATGGCTCTGGAAGCGCCTGCAGCCAGCTGGAAAACATACCTTAACGGCAGCGGTTCAAACGTCACGAACCCGGATATGCCGCTCGTGCAAAAAAGATTTTGCCTCGCCGATGGTATATTCCCGATAATGAAAAATGGAAGCCGCCAAAGCAGCACTGGCGTTGGCTTTGGCAAAACCGTCATAGAGATGTTCCAGGGTACCAACACCGCCGGAGGCAATCACTGGAATATCAACGGCATCCACAATCGTTTTGGTCAATGACAGATCATAGCCATCTTTCGTTCCATCGCGATCCATACTGGTAAGCAGAATTTCTCCCGCCCCATAGCTTTCCATCTTCCTGGCCCATTCGACCGCATCAATGCCGGTGGGTGTCCGGCCGCCGTAAATATACACTTCCCAACCGCCAATAGATCTGGCCTTGGCATCAATGGCCACCACAATGCATTGGCTGCCGAACCGCCGGGAAGCCTCCAGCACAAATTCCGGCCGTTTGACCGCCGCCGTATTGATGGACACCTTGTCGGCCCCGGCCTGCAACAGAACACGGATATCATCAAGGGTGCGGATGCCGCCACCCACCGTCAGGGGAATAAAAACCTGCTCGGCGGTCCGGCGCACCACGTCGAGGATGATATCCCGCTGGTCGCTGGAAGCGGTAATGTCAAGAAAGGTCACCTCGTCGGCTCCCTGCTCATCATACATGGCCGCCACTTCCACGGGATCACCGGCATCCCGAAGCCCGACGAAGTTAACCCCTTTCACCACCCGCCCGTCTTTCACGTCCAGACAGGGAATAATCCGTTTTGCCAGCATCGATTTATCCTTCAGTCAGCGCTACTGCTTCGCGCAAATTGAGTGTGCCCTCATAAATGGCCCGCCCGGTAATCGCCCCCACCACCCCTTGAGCTTCAACCGTCAACAGCTGTTCCAGGTCAGCAAGGGAAGCAATCCCGCCGGAGGCGATCACTGGGATCTCCAGTGCCGCCGCCAGCCGACCGGTTTCTTCTACATTAACGCCGGTCTGCATCCCGTCCCGCATGATATCGGTGTAAATGATGGCGGCAACCCCAAGGTCCTGCATCTTCCTGGCCAGATCAACCGCTTTCAGTTCTGTTTCCTCGGCCCAGCCACGGGTGGCAACCATGCCCTGCCGGGCATCAATGCCGACACAAATCCGGCCGGGGAAAAGGCGGGCCGCTTCAGCTACAAGATCCTCCTGTTCAACCGCTGCCGTCCCCAGAATAATCCGGTCGAGACCCAGGTTGAGGTAGTCCTCGATGATTGCCAGGGAACGGATACCACCACCCAGCTGACAGGGAATGGTCAATGTCCGGACAATGGCGGCAATCACTTCCCGGTTAACCGGGTGGCCGGCAAAAGCCCCATTCAAATCAACCAGATGGAGATAACGGGCCCCTTCAGCCTGCCAATGCTCCGCCATCTGCACCGGATCGGTGGAAAACAGCGTATCGTCATCCAGCCGCCCCTGGCGGAGGCGGACGCAGTTGCCATCTTTCAAGTCAATCGCAGGAATAATCAACATTTTATCGGATCCTCTTCCCTTTTAATCCCGGGAGTTGCTGCACCAGCCTGGCAATCCCCACATCCGCCAGTTCCCCGGCCGTCAGCCATTTTCCTCCGCCCTGGAGAAACGAGCCAAGGGCAGTCAGATCTTCACTCAGCTCCTGCTGGGTATGGTAGAAAGTACCGGACCAAACCTTTTTACCGGAATGGGCATCAACCAGAAAAACCTCAAAACCCACCGACGCCGGCCGGGTTACACCATAAGGCCCCCCGACGCGCTCAAGATAGCGGGTAATAGTGCCAAAAATGAGCATCTCTACATGCAAGCGTCGACCAATCTCCACTACGGGAATCTTGCCCAGATCAGGAATAACCGTCAGTGCCTGCTGAGGTTCAACAACCTGGTGCAAGCCGTAGATAGCTATTTCTCTGGCCATCGAGGTTGCGGTGATCATGCCGATGTCACTGGCCACCTGCTCGCATCTGATATCGCGATCAGACAACTGACAGGTGGTAATTGTCTGAATGTTGCCCTTGCTGCCCGCCGCGTGAAAAGGCAAAACAGCGACCCTTTGATAGGCACGCACCTCAGGCTCAAGCGGCGTAACCATGACCCCCTTGGCAACACACGATGGCAGCCAGAACAGCATGCCTATGATGGCCAGACCCAGCAGCCACCACCGCTTCAACACTCCTTGTTCTATCATACCGCTTCCCCCTCGTAAACCATCCTGCTTCGTTTGTCAGCCCGCAATCAGCAGGTTACGAACCAACCTGTTTGCCAAAAGCCTCAAGAATGTGCAAGCCCCGTTGCTGGCTCTTTTCTGGATGAAACTGGGTTGCGAAGATATTATCCTTATGGATCGATGAAACAAAATCAATCCCATAGTCAGTAGTGGTGGCAATTACTGCCGGATCATCAGGAATAACATAGTAGGAATGGACAAAGTAAAAATAGTCTCCATCGGCAACCTTTTGCAGTTGAGGGACCTCACCCTGCTTCCTGATGACATTCCAACCCATATGGGGTATTTTCAGGCAGGCTCCGGGGACATCGGGATCCGGCATCTGATGGGAAAACGGCACCACGGAGCCTTTCACGACATCAAGGCCGGGATAGGCACCAAATTCCTGGCTCTCAGAAAAAAGCACCTGCAACCCCAGACAAATACCCAGAAAAGGTTTTCCCGCCGCAATGCTGTTAAGGACCGGCTGGATAAGGGCGTAGCGATCCAGATTTTCCATGCAATCCTTAAATGCCCCAACCCCGGGCAGAATAATGCCCCGGGCATCAGCAATTTTCCCGGCAGAACGGGTAATTTCAGCGGCAAAACCGGCTTTTTCCACCGCCTTCTGAACACTGCGCAGATTCCCCATACCATAATCGACAATGACAATCATCTCATAACATCCCTTTCGTACTCAGGGGCCAGCCGGCTAGGGCGGCATCGGGCTGCCAAGCCTGACGCAGCGCATGGGCCAAGGCTTTGAAAACAGCTTCAAAGATATGGTGCTGATTTTTGCCATAGTGAACGTTGATATGCAGGGTCATGCCGCTGTGGCTCGAAAAAGCCCGAAAAAACTCTTCCATCAATTCGGTATCCAGTTCGCCGACCTTCTCCACCACAAGAGGCACATTAAAGGTCAGGTTCGGTCGTTTGGCAAGGTCAACGGCAACGGAACAGAGGGCTTCGTCCATGGGGATAGTCGCCTGTCCATAGCGGGTGATGCCACCGCCATCACCCAGCGCCTGGGCAAGAGCCTGCCCCAGGCAGATGCCCAGATCCTCAACCGTATGGTGAAAGTCAACCTCGAGATCGCCAACGGCGGTCACCTCCAGGTTTGCACGACTGTGACGACCAAACAACGTCAGCATATGATCCATGAAGGGAATGCCGGAAACAACACGCGTCATTCCCTGTCCATCCAGCACCAACGCCAGACGGATATCCGTTTCCTCCGTCTTGCGGGCCACCTTTGCCTGCCGATTCTGCTCAGTCATAGCCTTATCCTTCTGTTTCCTCCTGGAGATTAGACATCCGCAAGCCCACGGCCCGGCCATGGGCCTGCAACCCTTCCATCCGGGCCAGGTCCTGAACCGGTCGCCCATAGGCAACCAGTGAACGATGGGTAAACGACAAAACACTGGATCGTTTAATAAAGTCATGGACACCCAAAGGCGACGAAAATCTCGCCGTACCCCCGGTGGGCAAAACGTGGTTGGGTCCGGCAAGATAATCGCCCAGCGCCTCCGGGGTATAGTGCCCGAGAAAAATTGCCCCGGCATGCCTGATTGCGGTCATGGCCGCCATGGGATCGGCAACTGCCAGTTCAAGATGTTCGGCGGCAAAACGATTAGCCAACTGCAAGGCTTCATCGAGGGAGCGGGTAATAATGATCGCTCCCTGGTCGGCCAAAGACTTCCCGGCAATCTCCCGTCGATCCAGTTTTTCAAGCTGAAGCTTGAGCTGTTCCTTGACGGCCGCCGCCAGCTCCTGGCTGGGGGTCATCAGCACCGCCACCGCCAGTTCATCATGTTCAGCCTGGGACAGCATGTCAGCGGCAATCCAGGCAGGTCTAGCGGAGTGGTCAGCAACAACTAAAATTTCGCTGGGACCGGCGACCATATCAATGCCAACCCGACCAAAAACCTGACGTTTTGCCAAAGCCACGTAGATATTGCCGGGACCGACAATTTTATCTACGGCCGGAATGCTTTCCGTACCATAAGCCAGAGCCGCCACCGCTTGGGCACCACCTATCCGAAACACCCGATCAACACCACACATGCGGGCCGCCGCCAGCACTGACGGATTATATCCTTTGGGTGCCGGAGAAACCATGATCACCTCATCAACGCCGGCAACTTTGGCCGGCAGTACATTCATAAGCACCGAGGAGGGATAGGACGCCTTGCCGCCGGGCACATAGACCCCAACCCGATCAAGGGGAGTTACTTTCTGCCCCAGTAGAATCTCACTTTCATGATCGTCAAACCAAGACTGCTGGACTTGCCGCTGATGGTAGCGGGAAACCCTTTCAATGGCCAGTTTGAGATGCGCCACTTTTTCAGGGGGTAAGGAATCAAGCGCCGCGTCCATTTCGGCCGGCGAGACTTCCGCCGGCAGCACCCCAAGGTCAAGTCCATCAAATTTTTTGGTATAATCGAACAGGGCCGCATCCCCTTCCCGACGGACACGGTCGATGATCTCCCCGACTGTCTGTTCCGCTTCCCGGGTCAGCTCGGGATTCCGTTCGCATAGTTGCTGAAAAAAAGGCTGAAAAGCGGCGGCAGAGCTTTCAAAAACAGTAACCGTCGTCATAATGTCTCCCTTTCCTCACTCGTCACGCGCCGGCAGGCACCCGCCAAATATCGGCACCCATGGACTGAAGTTTCTTTTCAAATTGAAAATAGCCACGATCAAGATGATAGACCCGCGAAATACGCGTTTCTCCTTCGGCTGCCAGGCCAGCCAGCACCAGACTGGCACTGGCCCGCAGATCGGAGGCCATAACCGGCGCCCCGGAAAGCATTGTCACCCCTTTAATAATCGCACTACGCCCTTCCAGCTCAATATCAGCACCCATCCGCTGCAGCTCAAAGACATGCATGAAGCGATTTTCAAAGACCGTTTCCGTAATAACACTGGTCCCAGCCGCCAGACAAGCAAGAACCATAATCTGGGCCTGAACATCGGTGGGAAAACCGGGAAACGGCATGGTTTTAACATCAAAACCACAGAGCGGCCGACCGGCGGCTACCTGCACATCAATACCATGATGAGGCAAACGGGGATCAACCTCCCCAACAGGGGTAATCTTAAGGCCCGCTTCCTGCAATTTGCCGACCTCAGCACCCATCACCCCCAGGGGGCAGTTTTTAATAATAACCTTACCGCCGGTCAGTCCGCCGGCGATCATAAAGGTTGCAGCTTCAATACGATCCGGCATGACGGCATAATCAGCCGGTCGGAGCTTTTCGACCCCCTCTATGCTGATAGTGGCGGTGCCGGCACCGGATATCCGGGCCCCCATTCCCTGCAGACAGTTGGCCAGATCGATAATTTCTGGTTCCCGGGCGGCATTGCGCAGCACAGTGGTTCCCCGGGCCAGGGTCGCAGCCATCATCAGGTTCTCCGTCCCGGTAACCGTCGGCAGGTCAAAGGTTATATCTGCACCATGCAAACGCGCCGCCCGACCATGGATATAGCCGTGCTCCACCGTAATGTCGGCTCCCATCATTTCAAGCCCGTGAATATGGAGATTCACCGGCCGGGCACCAATGGCACAACCACCCGGCAATGAAACCCGGGCTTCACCGAAGCGGGCCAGCAAAGGACCGAGAACCAGAATTGAGGCCCGCATGGTTTTCACCAGCTCATAGGGTGCCTCCCACGAAGTAATGCCTGAAGTATCAATCTCCAGCCGTTCACCATCGGCAAGCAGTTCGGCACCCATGGTTTCAAGGAGGCTGCTGATCGTCGCAATGTCCCGCAGACAAGGAATATTGGCAAACCTGCTTCGCCCCTCAGAAACCAGCAATGATGCTGCAAGAATCGGCAGTGCAGCGTTTTTTGCCCCGCTGACGACCACTTCCCCGGCCAGTTTTTGCCCACCCCTGACTATTATGGTGTCCATCTGCCTACCACAACCCGTTCAATGCCGCGTAAGTCACGCTTGGTGTACAGTGCAGCGGGATGCTGCTCGGCCAACAGTGCCAATACCGCTGCCGCCTGCCGGTCACCCACTTCAACAATCATAAAACCACAGCCACCCAGCAGTTCAGCTGCCCGGCGGCTCAAGGCACGATAATAGTCCAGGCCATCCTGACCACCATCGAGGGCTGCGCGCGGCTCCCTGCAAACCTCCGGCGACAGCGACGACAGATCAGCTGTGGGAATATAGGGTGGATTAGCCAGCACTACATCCCACGTTTCTCCTGCAGCGGGCTTGATCTGGCGCAGATCGGCAACAGCAAACCTCACCTGCGGCAAGTCGAGCCGTCGGGCATTCTCTTTGGCCACGGCAACCGCCTTGGAACTCAAATCAATACCCAGCCAGGAATACCACTGCTTCTCTTTGAACTGGTTGGCCAAGGCAAGAACAATGGCACCGCTGCCGGTCCCGAAATCGACCACCGAGCCCCCGTCAGGATAATAGTCTGTCAGAATCTCAGCAGCTGCTTCAACCAGATGTTCCGTCTCCGGCCGCGGCACGAGGACATCGGGGGAGACCATAAAGGGCAACGACCAGAACTCCCGTTCACCCAGGATATGGGCAATCGGCTCACGCTGTCGTCGCCGCAAAAGCAACTTTTTAAAGGCTGCCAACTCATCGGCAGACAGGGGCCGGTCATGGTGGAGGTAAAGATCGAGACGCCTGCATGCCAGAACCCTGGCCAAGAGCAGTTCCGCATCCAGCCGCGGCGTGGCAACGCCATGTTTTTCCAAATATGGGGCTGCCCAGCCAAGCAGGCTGATAACCGTCCAGAGGTCGCTCATTCTTGGCCAGCCTTCAAGGCCTCCGCCTGGAAATGGGTCGCCAGAGAGTCAATCACCTCATCCAAATCACCAGCCATCACCTGATCTAGCCTATGGAGCGTCAAGCCAATGCGATGGTCGGTTACCCGTCCCTGGGGGAAGTTGTAGGTTCTTATCCGCTCACTGCGGTCGCCGGACCCCACCTGCTGCCGCCGGTCAGCGGAAATCAGGTCGTGCTGCTCCTGCTGCTTCAAGTCCAGCAGCTTGGCTTTCAGAATTTTCATTCCCTTTGCCTTGTTTTTATGCTGTGATCTTTCGTCTTGGCAGGAGATTACCAGGCCGGTGGGAATATGGGTAATCCGAACGGCCGAGTCGGTCGTATTGACACTTTGTCCCCCGGGTCCCGACGAACGGTAGATGTCGATACGAAGATCATTGGGATTGATGTCCAGCTCCACCTCGTCTGCTTCCGGCAGGATGGCCACCGTAACTGCGGACGTATGAATGCGACCCTGGGATTCGGTTGTTGGCACTCGCTGCACCCGGTGGACGCCGCTTTCATATTTTAACCGGCTGTAGACCCGCTGTCCCTGCAGCAAAGCAATAATTTCCTTGAATCCGCCCACCCCGGTAAAACTCTGGCTAAGAATCTCAATCTTCCACTTCTGCTGTTCCGCATACCGGCTGTACATCCTAAACAGGTCGGCGGCAAAAAGGGCTGCCTCATCACCGCCGGTGCCCGCCCTAATTTCCAGGACAACATTTTTTTCATCATTGGGATCCTTGGGCAGCAGCAGGAAATGCAGCTTTTTATTCAAAGATTCTTTCTCTCTGGTCAAGCCCGGCAGCTCTTCCTGGGCCAGCTCTTTCAGCTCTTCATCATTTCCCTGCAGCACCTCCTGGTTTTCAGCCAGTTCAGCTACTACTTTTTTGTACTGCTGGTAACATTCAACCAGCGGCCGGAGGTCGGCCGCTTCCTTGGCCTTTTCGCGATACCTTTTAGGATCTGCGGCAACCTCTGGAACCATCATTTCCCGTTCCAGCTCGAAAAATCTTTCTTCTACTTCATGCAGCTTGGAAAACATACCAATGACCTTAGCAAAGACTTATAACAATAAGAGGCCGGGATACTCCCAACAGCCTTAACCGCAGGCACAACCTATGGACAGCACCTGGAATGAAAAAGGCTGATGGCAGAAAGACAACGGGCAGGGTGCCCATACCCTGCCCGCAATAAACACTGATTCAGCAGCGGCCGAAACACCTGAAAGGAAATCTTCCAGCCTACCGCATAAACCCAATCTAGACTATCACTGAAGAACGTCAAACTCCTGCCGGACAACGCTGGCTTCACCACAACTCAGAGCTCCTTCCGGGCAGGGCCCCGCTAGGCAGGCCGGACCGGCATCTCGAAACAGCAGGGGAGATATATTCCTTACCTGGCGGAGGATCTCCACAGCCAGGGCTCTTATTTCCCACTGAGCCCGGCGGCAGCATCGAAGGCGAAAAAAATGGCGCAGCTCCCGGGCATTCATGGTCATCACCAACCGGGTGTCGGCTCCATTGGGCAATACAAACCGAGCATCTTCAGCTGGAACCCCCTGTTGCCGGAGTCGGCCATAAAAGCTGGCCAACCCAGCCATGGTTTCCCTGTATTCCTGGCACAGCGCCTCATCACCGCCAATGGATGGCGGAATCTGGTAGGTAAAGCCGCCATCAAAGGCAACATAGCGCTGACTCTGCTGCGAAAATGAGGCAATCCGATGGCGGACAAGCTGATGTGAGAGCGCTCTGGATACCCCCTCAATACCGATGGTAAAGGAAGCATGCTCCAGTACAGAGTAGTGCCCCAGATTGAGGATTTTCTCGATCAGTTGCCGGTCATCTGCAGCATCGCTCAAGCGAAGAGAATCAATGCCCTCCGGCGAATAGCATAACCTGGCGGCCATGGCCACAACCTGCTCAGGGTCAACAGTATGAGCAAGAACGGTGACCTGCAACAATCAGTTCCCGGGTTTAGCGTATTTGCGACGGAATTTTTCTATGCGACCGGCGCTATCAACAAACTTCTGCTTGCCGGTATAGAATGGATGACACGCTGAACAGATTTCAACCTTGATCTCATCAATCGTGGAGCGGGTCTCAAAACTGTTGCCACAGGCACAGGAAACACTGCAGGTATCATATTTGGGATGAATATCTTTTTTCATAAAACGCGTTGAACCTCCTTGTCACTGGACTTCCGGCATCCTTATATGGATGCGAAAGGTGAAAGTAGCCGGAACCAGCTGTTTTTGTCAATTATTTTTTTCCATCAGGACGTCATCTGTTGTCATCTTTGCCGAAGGCACCGGCGTCACTGGTGCATAGAATCAAGAAACTCGGCGTTATTTTTGGTTCCTTCCATTTTTTCCAGGAGAAACTCCATGCTTTCCACCACCCCCATGGGCTGGAGAAACTTGCGCAAAATCCAGACCAACTGCAGGTCGCGTTTGCTCATCAGCAGATCCTCCCGCCGGGTTCCTGAACGACCAATATCAATGGCCGGAAACGTCCGCTTGTCAGCCAAGCGACGATCCAGATGAAGCTCCATATTGCCGGTTCCCTTGAACTCCTCAAAAATAACATCATCCATCCGGCTGCCGGTTTCAATAAGGGCCGTTGAGATAATTGTCAGGGAACCACCTTCCTCGATATTTCTTGCCGCCCCGAAAAAACGCTTCGGTTTATGCAACGCATTGGAATCTACACCGCCTGAAAGGACTTTACCACTGGGAGGCACCACCGTATTATACGCCCGTGCCAGCCGCGTAATACTGTCAAGAAGAATAACCACATCATGTTTGTGTTCGACCAGCCTTTTGGCTTTCTCAATCACCATCTCAGCCACCTGCACATGGCGTTGAGCCGGTTCATCAAAGGTGGAAGAGATAACCTCGCCATTCACCGACCGCTGCATATCGGTGACCTCTTCCGGCCGTTCATCAATAAGCAGAACAATCAAGGTAACTTCAGGGTGGTTGCTGGTCAGGCTATTGGCAATGTTTTTCAACAGCACTGTTTTGCCCGTCCGCGGCGGTGCAACAATCAGCCCCCGCTGCCCTTTGCCGATGGGAGTCATGAGATCCATCATCCGCATGGCATAATTGTCACTTTCCCGTTCGAGCATCAGCCTCTCTTCAGGAAAGAGGGGGGTCAAATTATCAAAGAGAATTTTATCCCTGGCCACTTCGGGATTTTCATGATTGATTTCCTGTACTTTCAACAGGGCAAAATATCGTTCACTCTCTTTCGGCGAACGAATCTGTCCGGAAACAGTATCGCCGGTTCGCAGATTAAAGCGTCGAATCTGCGATGGTGAAACATAAATATCGTCGGGACCCGACAGGTAATTATAGTCGGGAGCCCGTAGGAAACCAAATCCATCGGGAAGAATTTCCAGCACCCCTTCGCCGTGAATGGCGCCATTTTTATTAGTATGGGCCTGGAGCAGGGCAAAAATCAAGTCCTGCTTGCGCATTCCGGCGGCACCTTCCACCTTCAAATCCTTGGCCATTGCAGTCAAGTCAGAAATTTTTTTGGTTTTCAGATCATTTAAATTCATTCAACGTTCCTCTGTTTTGGTTGAAACTGCGTAGCAAACAGTATGCTGTTTTTAACAGTATTTTTGAACGGTGAGGCAGCCACGGTCGCCCAACCTGCAAACCCATAGGCATGCTTTCTATGCAAGGTATGTGCTGATGTATAGTATTCGTAAGGATGGAAGGTTTTTCCGTCAGGTTTTAGATCAGCAGGGCAGGATTGTTCCCATACGAAAATGGTTATTCACAACACGCTGCCGATATGCAGCCCTATATGTATGATTATGAACGATACGAGAAAGGAATATGAGTGTCGGGCGTTATACTATGCTGGCTGGGGTAAACTACCAAATCCCGTCTATTAAAAATCGCTAATGGCAACCGTATAATTGCTTACCACTCTTTTGTCAACTCTTTTTTATTATGGTTATTATGGGAAACATCACCACCACCGGCCCATAAAGCAGTCTGGTTCAAGCTCGCCTCTGCCCCCCGGGTGCATGCCCACCTGAGCCCGGCAGCATATCAGTGGCCGAACCGGTTGCTCCTCAATCCAGGGAGTTTCTGCTTGAGGTGCACTTGTGCAGCCAGTCATGCAGCTGGAGCAGTGCCCGACCTCGATGGCTGATCTGCTGTTTTTCCTGCAGGCTGATTTCGGCCATGGTACCCGTGAAGTCTGGCGGCAGAAGAAAAAGAGGATCATAACCAAACCCCTCATCTCCTCGCAGGCCGTAGGCAATACGCCCCTGACATCGCCCTTCAAACGTGAATATCTCTTTGGTCGGCGCCGCCAGGACCAGCACACACACAAATTCAGCTGCCCGTTGTGCCGCAGGAACACCACGCATCCTGGCCAGGAGCAACTGATTGTTTTCCTGGTCTCCAGCATCAGGTCCGGCGTAACGGGCGGAATAGATTCCCGGCTCACCACCGAGATGAAAAACAACCAGACCGGAATCATCGGCCAGAACCCACTTGCCGGTTTTCCGAACCACATACTCCGCCTTCAGGCGGGCATTGGCGGCAAAACTATCACCATCTTCAACAGGCATCTTCAGGTTTGGAAAATTCTGCAATGACAGCAAGTCAACCGGCAAATCAGCCAGCACTTGGCGAATTTCCCGCAATTTTCCCTGGTTGCCCGTGGCAACAACAATATCCTGCGGCATCATGGCAACGTTTTTTTCAACTTTTCTGGAGCAGCGATTCGAGTTCGCCGCCAAAAACAGCCCTATTCATCCGACCGATCAGCTCGTCTATTCCCTGCTGGGCCATGGCCAGCATCTGCTGCAGTTCATCGGCAGCAAAAGGGGCTCGTTCGGCGGTACCCTGAACCTCAACATACCTGCCGCTGCCGGTCATGACCACATTCATATCAACCTCAGCAGCAGAGTCTTCCTGGTAATTAAGGTCGAGCAGTGGCATACCATCGATTAGACCAACACTGATCGCCGCCAGACTGTCTTTGAGAGGAACCTTACCAGGCAGCTTTTTACTCTCACGGAGCTGCCGCAAGGCTAAACCCAATGCTGCGTATGCTCCGGTAATGGAGGCGGTTCTGGTTCCACCATCAGCCTGCAACACATCACAGTCGATCCAGATCGTCCGCTCACCAAGGTTTTCCAGATCGACAATAGATCGCAGGCTGCGGCCGATCAGGCGCTGAATCTCCATCGTTCTGCCGCCCTGCTTTCCCCGGCTTGCTTCCCGCTGGCTGCGGCTATGGGTGGAACAAGGCAGCAGGGCATATTCCGCCGTCAGCCAGCCGCTGCCCTTCCCCTTAAGGAACCTGGGAACAGACTCTTCCACAGTGGCCGCACAGAGAACCCTGGTGCTGCCCATACTTACCAGGACGGACCCGGCAGGATAATCCAGATAGCCCGGCTGAAAATTCACCGTCCGCAACTGTCCAGCATCGCGACCATCCTGTCGGCTGGACAGACCACCTTTTTCCAAATTTTCTACCATTCTTGATCTTCCTCCGACGCTCCGGTTCTGCACGCAAGCTATCCCGGCATCGCCTCGCCATAACCAGGCACACATAAGATTGTCGTAAAACGATGAAAAAAGGCGACTATTGCTCCCCCAAAGGAACCACAGCCACCTTTTCAACCGTAGAACGTTGAACAAACTGTCTACTTTTGCATTGCCCGGCAGTCGCGGCATAGATCAAAAAAATCCGCCGCCAAATCATATTTCTGTTGCAGATAGCGGAGCTGAAAATCAGGAGCAAATTCCACCCCGCACTCACTGCAGGCTCTAAGCTTCAATACCCGCGACCAACGGTCAATAATTTTTTCATCACCATCTTCCTGAATCCGGATGGCATTGGTAGGGCAGACATAGACACAGGCCCCGCAGCCAATGCAGAATTCAGCTTCCTCACCAAAGGGAGGAACCACAACCCGCTCAACGCCTCGATTGGCAAAAGTTATGGCGTTGGCACCAACCACCTCCCGGCACACCCGCTCGCATTGACCGCAAAGAATGCAATCGTCATAGTTGAGTGAAAAACGTGATTCCGTCAGGCCATATTCGGCCGCCAGTTGATTCAGGCGCGGCGAGGTGTCGCAGCGGGACAACAGCAACTCCAGCACCATGCGCCTTGCACTGCGCACTTTTTCGGTATCCGTCTCCACTTCAATGGGGCCGGTTATGGGGTAATTGCAGGATGTGGCAAGCGAGCGCCAGCCGTTTTTCACCACTTCCACCAGACACAGTCGACAGGCACCATAAGGCTCCAGGAGTTCATGGTGGCACAACGTGGGAATCCGAACCCGATTGGCGGTTGCCGCTTCCAGGATCGTCGTTCCCTTCTCCACCTGCACCTTTTTCCCGTTTATTGTTATCTCAATCATCATCATTCCCCTTTACCGTCAGTGGGATACAGAACTGATTAAATAATTTTCACCGCATCAAACTTACAGGCTTCATAGCACATACCGCACTTGATGCATTTTTCCTGGTCAATCTCATGGGCCTCTTTCTTCTTACCATGGGCAGCCTCAACCGGACAAACCCGGGCGCATTTATGGCACCCGGTGCAGGCTTCGGGATCAATTTCAAAACGGATCAGCTCTTTACAGACCCCGGCCGGACACTTTTTATCATTGATATGGGCAAGATATTCAGCCCGGAAATAACGTAACGTACTGAGTACCGGGTTGGGAGCCGTTTTCCCCAGGCCACACATGGAGCCTTCCTGGATCACCGGCGCCAGCTCTTCGAGCAGTTCAAGGTCAGTCAGTTCTCCCTCACCTCGGGTAATCTTATCGAGAATTTCATACATCCTGGCTATACCTTCGCGACAGGTTGTACATTTACCGCAGGATTCACCTTTAAGAAAATTAACAAAATACTTGGCCACATCCACCATGCAGGTCCGGTCATCCATCACAATCATGCCACCGGAACCCATCATCGAACCAACCTTGCTCAATTCATCAAAGTCGACCGGCAGATCAAGATGTTCTTCAGGAATACAACCGCCGGAAGGCCCGCCGGTCTGGACCGCTTTAAACGCCCGACCTCCCGGGATGCCGCCACCGATATCAAAAATAATTTTCCGCAGGCTGATACCCATGGGCACCTCAACCAGACCGGTGTTATTAACCTTCCCCACCAACGAGAAAATCTTGGTGCCGGGACTGCCCTCCGTGCCGATGCTACGAAACCAGTCTGCCCCTTTGGCAATAATAACCGGCACGTTGGCCCAGGTCTCGACATTATTCAACACCGTCGGCTTACCCCACAATCCGCTTTCAGCCATATGGATATGTTTGGCCCGGGGCTCGCCCACCTGTCCTTCAATGGAAGCAATCAACGCACTCGATTCACCGCAGACAAAAGCACCGCCACCGCGGCTGATTTTGATATCAAAACTGAAATTACTACCAAGAATACGCTCCCCGAGCAGACCGGCCTGCCTGGCAACATCAATGGCGATGGTCAGGTTGGCAACCGCCAGGGGATATTCATGCCGCACATACACATATCCTTCGGTTGCTCCAACGGCATAGGCACCCAGGAGCATCCCTTCAATAACCGAATGAGGATTCCCTTCCAGCAAACTGCGGTCCATATAGGCACCGGGATCGCCCTCATCGGCATTACAGATGACATATTTCGTTTCGCCGGCGACATTCAGGGTTGATTCCCATTTACGGCCGGTGGGAAAACCACCGCCGCCACGGCCTCGCAAACCAGCTTTCTTCACTTCCTCCACCACGCCGCCCGGCGTCATGTCGGCAAGAGCCTTAGCCAGCGCCCGATAACCGCCAATGGCCAGGTAATCATCAATACTGGTGGGATCGATCAAACCGTTGCTGCCAAAAATAATGCGTTTCTGCAGCTTGTAAAACGGGACATCCTGCTCCAGAGCAATCTTTTCTTTGGTGCTGGGCAAGGCATAGAGCAATGCATCGATCACTTCGCCACCCTTGACCGTTTTAGCGATAACCTCGGGAACATCGTCAACCTTCACCTTATGGTAGAGAACCCCTTGGGGGTGGATAACCATGAGCGGGCCCTGCTCACAAAAACCGTGGCAGCCGGTGGCCTTCAGTTCCACATCCACCAGCCCCTGTTTCTCCAGCTCCTGCTGCGCTGCGGCCACAACATTAGTACACCCGTGGGCCTGACAGCCTGTACCGGCACAAATGGTAATCACTGTCCTTTGAGGGTCCCGGGCAGCGACACATTCCTGGCAATAGGCTTCCAGTTCCTGGAATGATGCTATTTTTTTCATGGGAAAAATCCTTTTCAGCTTTCACATACGATTAACGATACTGTTCCACCAGTTTTTTGACCTGACCAGCTTGCATGTCACCGTGGTATTCCTGATCAACCACCACCACCGGCCCCAAAGCACAGGCACCCAGGCAGTTGACCGTTTCCAGGGAAAAGTGCTGATCATCGGTCGTACAACCCTGCTCGACACCCAGTTGGCGCTTAAGCTCATCAAGAATCCGGCCGGCGCCGCGCACATGACAGGCGGTCCCCATGCACACGTTGATAATATGTTCCCCTTTCGGCTCCAGGCTGAAGGCTTTGAAAAAGGTGGCAATGCGGTAAATCCGGGCCAGGGGAATTGCCAGTGATTCAGCCAGGGCCCGAAGGTCTTCCACTGGAAGATAGCGTTTGGCACTCTGGAGATCCTGAAGCATGGCAATAATCTGTGCCGGATCTGCGCCATATTTGGCGATAAGAGATTGTACCGTAGTTTCCATGGTTAGCCCTCACTCATTTCAATTTTTTTCAACAGCCGGTCATAGGAACTGTCCACATGCTGCTGAATAAATGCAATATCAGCCTCCTTCAGGTGCCGGAACCGGCCTTGGGGCTTCAGATAATCAGCCACCGGACGGTGGTTTTTATATGATACGGTCATCCGGTATTGGCCATTTACCACTTCATACAGCGGAAATACCTTGGTCTGCACCGCCAGGCGGCCAATGGAAAGAGCCAGATTTGGCGCCAGTCGCCAGCCGGTGGGGCAGGGAGCCAATACATGAATATAGGCCGGTCCTTTAGCCTCCGCCCCTTTGCGCACCTTTTCCATCAGATCAAAAGGATAGCTGGGGGAGGCGGTGGCAACATAAGGGATGTCATGGGCAACGGCGATTTCGACCACATTTTTCTTCATGGTCACCTGGCCAATACTCTCGCTGCCGGAGGGTGAGGTGGTTGTTGATGCCCCATAGGGAGTTGAGCTTGACCGCTGAATGCCAGTATTCATGTATGCTTCGTTATCATAGCACAGGTACATGAAATCATGTCCCCGCTCCAACGCACCGGAAAGGGCCTGCAGGCCGATATCCACCGTGCCGCCGTCACCAGCCTGGGCGATGATCTTAATCTCCCGATCAACCGGATACTTACCCTTTTTCTTGAGGATTTTAATGCCGGCTTCGACCCCTGAAGCCACGGCGGCAGCATTCTCAAAAGCCACATGAATCCAGGGCACCTTCCATGCCGAATGGGGGTATGATGAGGTAACGATCTCCAGACAGCCGGTGGCGTTGGCGATGATAAAATCCTGCCCCAGGGTTTTGGCCACCAACCGCACCGCCAGCAACTCAGCACAGCCCTGACAGGCTCGATGGCCATTGGCCAGGGATTCCTGCTGAGGTGCCATCTTAGCCGCATATACATTTAAGGCATCCATTATTCCCTTACTCCTATCATCTTGTATTCGTGAACTTCACGCTGCTCAGCCATCCGCTCAGCCATGTCCACCATGGTCGTAAAGTGCTCGATCGTCACATCCCGACCCCCAAGACCGGCAATGAAACTTGCCACATAGGGGGCATTCTCGCTATTATACAAGGCAGAACGAACCTCGGTGGCAACCGGCCCACCGGGACTGCCAAAGGATACCGCCCGGTCCACCACTGCCAGGGTTTTTACTCCCCGGAGCAGTTCCCGCAGCTCTTCATGGGGAAACGGCCGCCAGAGGCGCAGACGAATCAGACCAACCTTCCTGCCCTGCTCATCCTTCATGATGTCAATGGCTTCCATGGCCGTCTCACTGATGCTGCCCATGGTCATCAGCAGGGTTTCAGCATCGTCGGTTCGATATGATTCAATGACATGGTAATAGCGGCCGAACTTTTCACCAAATTCCTTGAATACTTCCTTAATGACCGCTTTCGACTCAATCAGGACCATATCCTGAGCCTTCTTGGCTTCAAAGTAAATCTCCGGAATCCCCACCATTCCCATACTGACCGGTTTGTCGGGATTGAGCTGGACAAGGGGCTCATAGGGTGGCAGAAAGCTGTCGACCTCCGCCTGATCGAGAAACTCATGGGGTTCGATAACGTGGCTGAGGGTAAATCCGTCAATATTGACGCTGATGGGCAGCATGACCCGGTGGTCTTCGGCAATCTTGAACGATTGCAGGGTCAGGTCAAAGGCTTCCTGGCCGTTTTCAGCAAAAATGGCAATCCAGCCGGTATCCCGCACACTCATGAGATCACTGTGGTCGTTCCAGATGCTGATCGGACCCGACAGGGAGCGGTTGGCAATCGTCATCACCACCGGCAACCGCATGGCCGGGATAATAAAGAGGATCTCATTCATCAGCGCCAGTCCCTGGGAACTGGTTGCCGTATAGGTTCTTGCTCCGGCTGCCGAAGTGCCGGCGCAAACACTCATGGCTGAATGTTCCGATTCCACCGGAATGAACTCCGCCTGCAGCTCACCATCAGCCACCAGCTCCGAAAGGTGCTCCACTATATGGGTTTGAGGGGTGATCGGATAGGCAGCGATGGCGTCCACATTAGCCAACTTCACCGCTTCACTGATCGCCAGCGAAACCTCGATTCCGATTCGTTTTGCCATCACTTCTCCTCCTCTACCATGCTGATGCAACCGGTCCAGCATTCGGTGGCGCAGATACCGCAACCCTTGCAATGATCATAGTCAAAATCATAGGTGCCATCCGCAGCCAGCCTGATGGCATCATCGGGACAGGCCAGATAGCAAACGCCACATTTGATGCATTTGCTTTTGTCGGTAACCGGCTTTTGCGAACGCCAATCCCCGGTCCGATAGTCAGCTGAACAGCCGGGATTGGTCACCATAAAGGCAATATCAAATTCTTTCCACGTCATTTCATTGAAATTTTTGGCCATCGTCCTACTCCTTTCCTGCCACGATCGTTTCTTCGTAGGCCCGCATCATGGCCTTTATATTACGAGGGGCAATGCGGCCAAACCGGGCTTCCAAAGGAGCAACCAGGGCTTCCACCGGAATAATCTCCCAGCCCTTTATCAGGGCCCCCAGCATGGTGGTATTGGTAATCGGCAGGCCAAGCTCCTCCATCGCTATGCTGGAGGCATCCACCTGGGCCATGGCCGTCTTAAAACCGAATTCCCGCCGTAGATCTTCAATGGTTTTGCCGCTGTTTATCACCAGCAGACCATCCCTTTTGAGCCCTTCTTCAACATCGACTATTTTGAGGACGGAAGGGTCAAGGACAACAACGATATCAGGGGCATAAACCTTGGTGCGATTGCGAATTTTTGTTTCGCTTACCCGGGCAAAGGCAACAACCGGCGCCCCCCGCCGCTCTGGCCCAAAACTGGGAAATGCCTGGGCATATTTCCCTTCGTTGATGGCAGCTATGGCCAGCATTTCCGCCGATGTTACTCCGCCCTGCCCGCCTCTTCCGTGAACTCTGACTTCAATCATGAATGTTCTCCTTGCAATCCCGGAATTCGTTACTGAATCCTATCCCGCCAGGAACTCCGCAAACAGGATTTTGCCTGTTGCATCCGTTGCCGGGCTTTTGCCATTCTGGTTGAACAATTGTCACTGCAGACTATAATCTGCAACGCCCAAGAATCGATTTTTCAATGGTCACCGGATCCATATATTCAAAATCCGCCCCCACCGGTAAACCGCAGGCAGGCCGGGTTATCTGAACATTGAGAGGCCGCAGAAGATCAGCGATGCAGGCTGCAGTGGCATTACCCTCAACGGTAAGGTTGGTTGAGACAATGACCTCTTGAATTCGTCGGTGAATAACCAGACTTTTCAGGATGTCGAGCCGCAGGTCCTCCGGCCCAACGCCCTGGAGAGGCGCCACGGTTCCATGAAGAACAAAATATCGGCCGGTAAATGCCCCTGATTTTTCAATGGCACTCACATCGGCAGGGAACTCCACGACACACAGCTGCTCTGCATTGCGGCCGGCGCGGGAACAGAGGGGGCACGGATCAACGTCGGTTAAGTTCTGGCACTCCGAACACAGGGTTAGCTGGTTTTTCACGTCACGGATAGCCTCGGACAGCTGCAAAGCATCATGTCTGGCCATATGGACCACATGAAACGCCAGCCGGTCAGCGGTTTTTCTGCCCACACCCGGCAGTTTCATCAACTGCTCAACCAGCTTTCTGAGTGCTTCGGGATATTCGTACATGGCAGTCCGATCACGCTGGCAGAACAACCCAGAAGAGAGGATATAGAAAGATATGGATATTAATTTGTATACAGTATATTTTGACGGCGGCTTTGTCAAGTACAATTTATCTGAACAATGCTACTTCTGCGATATCTCCGTCAGCACCCCGCGGGAACTTTTAGGATGGATAAACGCAACCCGGGCACCGTGGGCACCGGGGCGGGGCGACTCATCAATCATCCGTGTTCCTTTCTCCATCAGACTCTGGACATCCTCTTCGATATTACTGCTGGCATAACAGACATGATGAATCCCTTCCCCTTTAGTGGCTAAAAACTTGGCCACCGGCGAGTCTTCACTGGTTGGCATCACCAACTCAATATTGGTCTCGCCAATTTTGAAAAAAGCAACTTTTACCTTCTGGGAAGGAACCTCCTCCACGCCATGGGCTTCGAGTCCCAGCATATCACGATAAAATCGGGAGCTTTCTTCGATATCATGGACAGCAATACCTATATGATCAATTTTCTCCAACATCATCTCCCCCTGTTTTCTGCCAGCAGCAACTGACACCCATTTCACTAAACAGCTTCTCCGCCCCCTCCAGCGGAGTCAACTCCTTGCGGCACACGTCGTCGACCAACTGCCCAAAGCCCGGAAAAGAGGCAGCCAGATCGACAATCCCGTCCATCAGATAGGTTCTCAATTCCTGCTGGACATTGCTTCTGAATTTTTCCTCGTCCAAACCAGCCTGCTGGACATACTCGCGGTGGGCATAGATGCCTGCCAACAGCTCCCCGATGCCCACATCATCTCTGGCAACCGTCTGATGGATGGTCGGCTTCCAGTCGCCGGTTGCCATATCCAGCATGGCCCGCAACTCATTGACCAGCTTTGCCGAACCCTCGCGATCGGCTTTATTCACTGCAAAGATATCGGCAATTTCCATCACTCCGGCTTTGGCAATCTGAATGGCATCCCCAAGGCCGGGGACCATAACCACCACGGTGGTATGGGCTATTTTGACAATATCAACCTCATCCTGACCAACGCCCACTGTTTCGACAATAATAACATCTTTGCCGGCAGCGTCAAGCAGGTGGATCACATCCACCGTTGTCTTTGCCAAGCCGCCCAGGTGGCTTCTAGTTGCCATGCTACGGATAAACACCCCTTCGTCAAGGGCATGCTGCTGCATACGAATCCGATCTCCCAGAATGGCGCCGCCGGAAAAGGGACTTGAAGGATCAACGGCAATCACCCCCACGGATTTTCCCTGGCTGCGCAGCTGGGTAATCAATTTGTCGGTAAGCGTACTTTTTCCAGCTCCTGGAGGACCGGTAATACCAATGAGAAAAGCATTGCCGGTTTTCGGAAACAAAGCCCTGAGCAGCTCCTTTTTCCCGGGCCGGTCATTTTCAACAATGGTTATCGCTTTAGCCAGCGACCGGATATTGCCGGCCAAGAGACCTGTAATAATGGTATCCAATCAAAACCCCTCTAGACCTGCACATACTCATGAATAAACTTGATCGTCTCCTCGGTGGAGGATCCGGGCCGGAAAATCTCCCTAACACCGGCCGCTTTCAACCCCGGGATGTCAGCATCAGGAATGATGCCGCCGCCAAAAACCAAAATGTCGGCCGCCCCCTTGTCCTTAAGAAGCTGGACAACCTTGGGAAACAGGTTGTTATGAGCTCCAGACAGGCAGCTGAGTCCCACCGCGTCAACATCTTCCTGAATTGCCGTCGCAACAATCTGTTCAGGGGTTTGGCGAATACCGGTATAGATAACTTCCATGCCGGCATCCCTGAGCGCTCGGGCAACCACTCTGGCACCGCGATCATGCCCGTCAAGACCAGGTTTGGCAACCAATACTTTTATCCGTTTAGCCATCATTATTTCCTCCCTTGTAAGGACCCAGGCATGGGCTACAGCTCCCGGTATTCTCCATAAACGTGGCGCAAGACTCCGCAAATTTCTCCCAGGCTGGCATACGTTCTGACCGCCGACACAATGGCTGGCATCAGATTCCCACCGGTTTCTGCCACCTGCTGCAACTCCTTAAGGGCGGCACCAACCGCATCATTATCCCGGCCACCCTTTACCTGGGCCAGCTTGGATTTCTGCTTCAGCTCCATTTCCGGCTTGATGGTCAGCAGGTTTGCAGGAGGGGCTTCCTCGACGGTAAATTTGTTGACGCCGACGATCACGGTTTCATTAGCTTCCACCGCTTTCTGATAGGCATAGGCGCTGTCACCGATTTCCTGCTGGATATATCCCGCCTCAATTGCCTTCACAACGCCGCCGAGATCGTCAATCTTCTTGATATAGGCCATCGCCTGCTCTTCTATCTGGCTGGTCAGGGATTCCACCAGATAGGACCCGGCCAGTGGATCAATACTGTCTGCCACACCACTCTCATAAGCAATAACTTGCTGGGTACGCAAAGCAATACGTACCGAATCCTCAGTCGGCAGACAGAGCGCTTCATCGCGGGAATTGGTGTGCAGGGAATTGGTACCACCAAGAACAGCAGCGAGGGCCTGCATGGTTACCCGAATAACATTGTTATCCGGCTGCTGAGCGGTGAGCGAACAACCCGCCGTCTGGGTATGGAAGCGCAGCATCATGGACGCTGGTTTTTTGGCGCCGAAGCGCTCTTTCATCAATCGGGCCCAGAGGCGGCGGGCGGCACGAAACTTGGCCACCTCCTCAAGAAAGGTATTGTGGACATTGAAGAAAAAGGAAAGCCGTGTGGCAAAGTCATCGACATCAAGGCCGGATTTCACGGCGGCATCTACATAGGCAAGGCCGTCAGCGAGCGTAAAAGCAACTTCCTGGACCGCCGAGGAACCGGCTTCACGAATATGGTAACCACTGATGCTGATGGTGTTCCAATTGGGCAGATGATCCTTGCAGTAGGCAAAAATATCGGTAATGATTTTCATCGATGGGGAGGGAGGAAAGATATAGGTCCCACGGGCAAAATACTCTTTCAGGACATCATTCTGAATCGTCCCCCGCAGCTGTTCGGAACTTACTCCCTGCTTTTCAGCCACCGCCACATACATGGCCAGTAGAACCGCGGCCGGCGCATTAATGGTCATGGAGGTGCTGACTTTGTCAAGCGCAATCCCATCAAAAAGGGTTTCCATGTCAGCCAGCGTATCGATGGCAACGCCAACTTTGCCAACTTCACCCTCAGAAAGTTCATGGTCCGAATCATAGCCGATCTGGGTGGGCAGGTCAAAAGCTACGCTCAGCCCGGTTTGGCCGTTTTCCAGCAGATATTTATATCGCTTGTTGGTTTCCTCTGCCGAGCCGAAACCGGCGTATTGGCGCATGGTCCAGAAACGTCCACGATACATGGTCGGCTGTACCCCGCGAGTAAAGGGATAGACCCCGGGAAAACCGATGTTATCAGCGTACTCTTCTGCAGGACAGTCCGCCGGCGTAAAAAGGCGCTTCATTTCAATGCCAGATGTGGTGGTGAAACTTTCACGCCGCTCAGGAAAGCGGGCACAGGCCTTGTCCACCAATGCCTGCCACTGCTGCTGACGCTGTTCCAACTGCTGTGAATGTTCTTTACAGGTCATGCCTCCATACCTCCCTTGTCCCAGTGACGCCAGCGGCGTCTGGACACTGATGTAATAAAACCCCCTCTCCCCAGGCCCGCTGGGCTACTTCCCGCAACGGTCACCAGGGCTTCCATTCACTGTTGATCGGTGCAGCAAAGACGCCCGGGCTTTCAGGACGCCATCCCCGTCACCAACCACCACCCATTCATTTCATCTACGCATCTACACGGGTGACGGACTGAACTAAAGGGGAATATTCCCGTGCTTCTTAAACGGTTTTTCCTCTTCCTTATCCTGGAGCATTTCCAGCGCCCGAATAATTTTAATCCGAGTCATTTCCGGTTTTATCACCTCATCGACAAAACCATAGGAAGCCGCTCGGTAGGGATTGGCAAACTTTTCCCGGTATTCATCAGTCAGTTCCCGGCGTTTTGCTTCCGGATCATCAGAACTTTTCAGTTCGCGGCCGAAAACAATATTCACCGCCCCGTCGGGACCCATGACGGAATATTCAGCGGTGGGATAGGCAAAATGGATGTCAGAACGCAGCTGTTTAGAAGACATGGCACAATAGGCACCACCGTAGGATTTTCTGGTGGTGATAGTAATCTTGGGCACCGTTGACTCGGCATAGGCAAAAATGATTTTGGCACCGTGACGGATGATGCCGCCATATTCCTGGGCCGTCCCGGGCAAATATCCGGGAACATCAACAAAGGTCAGCAGCGGGATATTGAAACAATCACAAAAACGGATAAAACGGGAACATTTATCAGAAGCATTGATGTCCAGGCAGCCGGCCATAAAGTTGGGCTGGTTGGCAATGATCCCCACTGACTCGCCATTGAAGCGGGCAAAACCAATCACCATATTGGGCGCATATCGGGGCTGAATCTCAAAAAACTCATTGTAATCCGCGACCCCCTTGATGATTTTTTTGATATCATAGGGCCGGCGGGGGTCAGCAGGCACCACCTCATTTAATTCCGGCAGGATGGGCTCCACCTCGCCGTCATACGGATAAAGGGGGGCTTTCTCCCTGTTACTCTGGGGCAGGTAGCTGAGGAGCTTTTTGATGGTATCAATGGTTCCCTGGTCATCCTTAGCCGCCAGGTGGGCAACACCGCTGACACTCATATGGGTTGAAGCGCCACCCAGCTTTTCCTGGGTCACATCTTCGTTGGTTACCGTTTTGATAACGTTGGGACCGGTGATAAACATATAACTGGTTTTCTCAGTCATCACGATAAAGTCCATAATTGCCGGGGAATACACCGCGCCACCGGCACAAGGACCGAGGATACCGGAAATCTGGGGAACAACGCCGGAATAGATCGTATTCCGATAAAACAGCTCGGCATAACCACCCAGGCTTGCTACGCCTTCATGAATTCGGGCGCCACCTGAATCGTTGAGACCGACAAAGGGTGCGCCGGCCGTGGCGGCCATATCCAGCACCTTGCAAATTTTCTGGGCATTGGTTTCGCTGAGGGTGCCACCAATGGCGGTAAAATCCTGCGCAAACGCAAATGTCAGCCGGCCGTTGACCTTACCGTAACCGCTCACCAGACCATCGCCGACAATTTTTTTCTTTTCCATGCCAAAATCGGTGCAGCGATGGGTAACAAATTTGTCAATTTCCTCGAAGCTACCCTGGTCAAAAAATGCCAGCATCCGCTCTCTGGCAGTCATTTTCCCGGACTCATGCTGCTTGGCAATCCGGTCTTCACCACCACCAAGTTCCGCGGTTTTATTCATCTCTTCAAGCCGTGCAATTGCTGCTTCGTATTGCGTCATTCCCTTCCTCCTTAAGGATGTTTTTACAGGTATCGCCAGCAGCTTACAACCCGCCTCCCCACCCGTAAATACTGCAAAAAAACATGCCGTCAGCGTGGCAATCCACCCGTTGCAAGGTATTTGCGATCTTCCTTACACCTGCCTTCAGGCACAAAAAACCTGTAATGTAGTTCGCAAGGCCCTCACTATTGGATACTGCATGCAATATTATAAAAGATGATTCCTTGTCAAGACTTAATGCCCGCAAGAAACCTCAGCTGACATCCCTACGTAGGGACTGCAGATGCAGCCGGACTCCGAAGATCAATCAGTGATCCGTCTACTGACCAAATGATCCCAAGCCGTTGAGCGTCAACAGCATTCTGAACTGGAGATCATAGGGCTGATGCTCTTCGGCCACCGAAAAATCGATCGCCCAACACTGGGGATGGTAGTTAACGCCATAAACACTCTCCCACAGCAGGTTGTCAAGCAGCGAATACCGAATACTGCCATACAGATCAAGGGTCATCAGCAGGGGAAGATAGCCGGTCAGGGTATATTCTTCCAGCCGGTCACGCTCATAGCGATATTCCAAGGACAGGCGATCATTGCGCGTATCATGCCATGAAGCAAGCGACGAAAAACTTTCCAGCCAGGTATCATAAGGATTAAACTCACCTTCAACCTTGCCATAGAAATACTTCCTGCTCCAGAATTCCAGCTGGGCTTCAATGTTGGAAAAATCGTCAGTGGAAGAAAACTGGTCGCCGTTCGGCTCATTAATAAGGTTGTAGGACTGGCTAACCTTGGCTTTGAGATATTGGTGATAGGTATAGCCCTCACCACTGGGGCGCGGGAATCGTCCGATGAGGCGGCTGACCAGGCCATAGGTAATGTTGTTTTGCTCATACAGGCGGTCAAGCGCGTCAAAACGCGGCAGATCACTCTGGTCCTCATCTGAAACGTACCAGTAGGTGACCGTCGGCTCGATGGTATGAAGCAACCGGTCAATCCCCAGAACCTGGGCGTCATAGACACGCTCCAGAACTGTCTTTACCTCGACGCCTGCCTCATAAAGCTCCCGGGAGGCAGTTTCTGAACCTTCATTTTCCCAGTCGGTCATATACGCTGTTTCGCGGACCCCCACACCAGGGGTCACTTCCAAAGGACCAAGGTGGAAAGGAAGGGTAACCCTTGGATAGAGATCGAAACGGTGCCCCCGATCCCCGGTTTCCCGCCAGAAATTGACGTAGCTTGCATCCAGCTGCCCATAAAACGGGCTGGTTCCCAGCTGCTGTTCAAAAGCGGTCAGGGTTATCTGGGGCAAAAGCTGCATAACTGCATCATTATGCGGCTTGACCAGCGAATCATAGTAGAGAAACTCCGCCGTCAGGTTGGCATAGCTCCAGTTTTTTGCAAGAAAGATGTTGGAACGCAGCTCGTTATCCGTCTGATAGTCCACATCATCCAGCGCATCGATAAAGGTCGCGGCAAAAGCATCGGGAAAATCATCAAGGAAGGCATTATCACTAACAAAATTCAGATGGGCACGCAACATGGCACCATTGGCAAAGTCCTGATAATGGCGGCCGGCAAATGACCAGCGGTCAACCTCCGTGTTGGGGTACAGCTCCTTGTCCTTCGCCAGATCATCATGGAGATAACTGCCTCTCACCTCCCCTTTGGCCCTTTCATTCAGCACGTAGCGGTACTCAGCGCCAATTCCAGCCCCTCGATGGCCGTAGGTATCAAGGAAAAATGTGGCATCCTGATTTTCATCAATCGCCCAGAAATAGGCATTTTTGGTAACCAGACCATCCTCCTGCCCATAGCCAAGGTAGGGGAAGAGAAGTCCGCTTTGCCGGCTGGTTTTAACAGGAAATATTCCCTTGGGCAGATAGATAACCGGCACTTCCTTGACCTTGAACACCGCACCGTCCACCACCCCATAACCGTCTTTGGTAACGTGCGCCGAATCACAGTCGATCTGCCAGGCAGCTTTGGCGGCATCACAGGTGGTCAGGATGCCCTTCTCCACCTGGTATTCATCGGGACCTAATTTGTCTATGCGGTCACCGGTGATATAGTAATTCTTCTCCTTGATGAACACCCGCCCCTGCTGAACCACACCGGTCTTGGTATCGAGATTGAACTTCAGGTAACGGCAGGCAAGGTAATCTCCCCGGTCACGCATGAGCACATTACCCCAGGCCTCAAACTCCCGCGTCCGGTTGTCGAGAATCACCCGGTCAGCCTTGAGTTCCATCGACTCCTGGGTGACCACCACCTCTCCTTGGGCGACATACCGGTTCAGGACCTTGTCGTAGAGCAGATGCCGGGCTTCAATATTGACCGTATCAGCGGCCGGCGCTCCGTCAAAAACAGCACCAGCATCAACCGGCAAGACCATCATCACCACAACCAGCACGAAAAGGAACAGCATGAAATGCGCTGCCCTCCCTTTCTCCTCATAACCTGTCGCGCTCATTAACTCTCCTCTTGCTTACCGGAAAGCCTGATTGTTTTATCGGGCTTTCATTCATTTCGGCACGGTGATGTTTCTGATCTGCCGTCTGGCACAATCGTCGCCGTTATAGCATCCGGCAAAACCCCGTACAACGTCTAAGCTTGTCCTTCCTGCAACGACAGAACCAGGTCTTTCCCACTCTGATAGGCTTCTTCAAGATATTCTGGATAGCTAAGCACATCATCGGCCCCGTCCAGCCCACGATAGAGAAGTGAACGCCAGAGCTCCGTGTCTAGGGCATCAAAGAAATAGCGGACAGTCAGCGCTGCGCCAGTGAACAACTGCCTACCCCGGGTTGCGCCAGCAGCGATAAACAACCCTTTTTTCCAGTTGCCGGGCTGATTAAAGGGCACTTTGTCAAGCCAGTATTTTTTTACCCAGCGCGACTGGAAGCGGTCCATAAAAGCCTTGGTATGACCGCTGACCGCATAAAAGAAGATCGGCGAACTTAAGATTATACCCTGGCAGCTTTCAAGCTCATCAACCACCGTCTGAAAATCATCCTTGATCACACACCGGCCGTTCTGACGGCAGCCGTAGATCTCCAGGCAGGGAGAAATTTTAAGATCCCGCAGGACAAACTCCACCACCTCTGCCCCACTGTCGCGGGCCCCTCTGACTGCCTGACCGGTCAGGCGGGCAGTATTGCCCTGCCGGCGAGGACTACCATAGAGCACGCCGATTTTCTTCATGCCCTGCTCATTTTTTATTTTTGCCACCATTATCCATCAACTGCAGTGCCTCACCAACACAATACAGAGAGCCGGTCAGAAACACCAGATCATGCACGCCTGCCCTACCCCTGGCCAGTTCCACCGCCTCGGCAATTGTTTCGGTACGGAAAACCTCCGGGCAAAACTTCTTCACCGCGACATACAGTTGTTCTGTTGAACAGGATCGGTCCAGTTGCGCCCGGGTGACAATTACTTCGGCCGCCAGTGGCGCCAAGCGCGAAACCATGGCCTCCACCCGCTTATCTTTCATTGCCCCAATCACCAGAATCAACCGGCGGCCCTCGGCCAGTTGCCGCAAGACCGGTTCCAACGCCCGCACACCATGGGGGTTGTGGGCACCGTCAACGTAAAAATCCGGCTGTTCGCCGATTTTTTCCAGCCGCGCCGGCCAGTGACTCTTCTCAAGGGCTTTACGCACCTGGTCATCATTTATGCTTAGTAGGCCTTGGTTTTGCAGCAACTCAAGGGCGCAAAGAGCCAAAGCAGCATTCTCTTTCTGATAATCACCCAGCATCCGCAGGTGGAGTTGAGGAATGCGTTTCGTCAAGCCCAGATAGCTGAAAAAGCCATCGTTTTTCTTCCGCAGGCGAAAATCACGACCGAGAAAAAACGTCGTGCCGCCCAGGGTGCGATTTCGCCCTTCGAGAAAGTCCCTGATCCGCCGGTTGCGTACTCCGGAGATCAGCGGCGTCCGTTTCTTCAGGATGCCGGCTTTCTCCCCGGCCACCGCCAACAGCGTATTCCCCAGGTATTCCTCATGCTCCAAGGCAATATTGGTAATGATGGTCAGCAGGGGGCTGGCTACCACGTTCGTGGCATCAAGGGTACCCCCCAAGCCGGTTTCCAGAATAACCAGGTCAGGTCGACAGCGGTAAAAATGGATCAGGGCCATCGCCGTCGTGAAATCAAAGAAGGTAACGATCCGGGGAATGCTTTCGGCCACCGGCTTCAGCTCCCTGGTCAGCGAGACAATCTCCTCTTCGGTGATGGGATTGCCATCAACAACAATCCGCTCAGAAAAGTGACGCAGGTGCGGCGATGTATAGACCCCGACCTTGAGACCGGCTTCCCGTGCCAGATCTTTGAGGAATGAGATGGTCGAACCTTTGCCGTTACTGCCTGCCACATGGACAATGGGCAGCTGGTCCTGGGGATTAGCGAATGCGGCTGTCAGCTGGCTGATGTTTTCCAGTCCCAGGCTGATGCCGAAGTGTTCCAGGTTATAGAGATATTCAAGGGTCTGCTGAAAATCCATGCTCATCTCTTAATGGGCCTCAAGCCAGTTGTTACCCACCCCAATGTCCACCAACAGTGGCACCCGCAAGGCGGCGACTTCTGTCATTTCCTTACGGACCATCTCCCTCAGGGCCTCAAGTTCAGCCGGAAACACTTCGAAAACCAGTTCGTCATGAACCTGCATGATCATGGTTGATTGCCACCCTTCGGCAACCAGACGCCGGTCGATGGTGATCATCGCCTGTTTGATCAGATCCGCTGCCGAGCCCTGGATGGGACTGTTGACCGCCATTCTCCTGGCCATTTCCCGCCGATTGGGATTCCGGCTAATAATTTCCGGCAGGTAACGGCGTCGACCAAACATGGTGGTCACATAACCCTGCTGCTCCGCTTCAGCAACCAGACGATCAAAATACTTTTTCACCTGCCCGTAGGTGGCAAAATAGTTTTCTATATAAGCTTTTGCCGTTCCCCTGTCAATCCGCAACTCCTTGGCCAGACCAAAGGCGCTCATGCCGTACAACACCCCAAAATTGACCACCTTTGCCTCCCGCCGCATATCCGGAGTCACCATCAGGGGCAAGACGCCGAAAATTTTCGCCGCCGTCAGGCCATGGATATCCTCTCCCCGCTCAAAAGCAGCCACCAGTTCCCGGTCCCCGGATAAATGGGCCAGAATACGCAGTTCGATCTGCGAGTAGTCCGCCGACATAATGAGATTGCCTCGTTCACCGACAAATGCCCGCCTGATATTGCCTCCCTCTTGGCCACGGATGGGAATATTCTGCAGGTTCGGGTCGCTCGATGAGAGCCGACCGGTGGCAGTTACCGTCTGATTGTATGAGGTATGTACCCGGCCGGTAGTCGCATTGACCAATTTCGGTAGCGCCTCAAGATAGGTCGATCTCAACTTGGCCAGGGAGCGGTAGCTGAGGATTTTTTCCGGCAGCGGATGGTGCTGTGCCAAGTCTGTCAATACATCTACATCCGTTGAGGCACCGGTTTTGGTTTTCTTGAGAACCGGCAGGTTCAGCTGGTCAAAGAGCACCACGGCCAGCTGCTTGGGAGAGCTAATGTTAAAAGAACGCCCGGCCAATGCATAGATATCCTCTTCCATCATCGCCAGTTTGTCGCGATAATCAGCTGAAAGCTCCTGCAGCAGAGCGATGTCGAGCTTCACCCCCGCCATTTCCATGCGCATCAGCACCGGCATCAGCGGCATTTCCAACTCATGAAAGAGGTCATCAAGCCCCTCCTGAACAAGTTTTTCCGCCAGTTCTTGGTGCAGCAGCGAAGTCAGGCGTGCATCTTCACAAGCATAATCGCGGGCCTGCGGCAGTGCAACTGCATCAAAGGTTTTTGCCCGCTTGCCACTGCCCACCAGATCTTTAAACTCCGTTGGTGTATGATGCAGCAGTTCCTGGGCTATCGCCGAAAGACTGTGCCGATGTCGCGAAGGGTTGATGACATAGGAGGCAATCATGGTATCAAAGACATTGCCTGCCAGTGGCAGGCCGCTTCTGGCCAGGACAATCATATCATATTTGATATTATGGCCCCATTTTTCAATCTGCGGATTGGCCAGCAGCGGCCCCAGGCAGGCAACGACATCACCCAGACTGACCTGCTGGGGTGCCACATCCGACCGGTGGCCAACCGGAATATAGTGGGCCGCATCATCTGTCCACGACACCGAGATCCCCACCAACGTTGCCGCCATGGGATCCGGGGAGGTCGTTTCCGTATCAATGGCGAAGCCATCCTGTTCTTTCAGCTGTCGACAGAAATTTTCAAGCTGCTCTTTTGCCAGAATCAACTGGTAGCCGGTGGTTGTTATGGCTTTGCGGGGGGCAATTTTTTTTGCCAGCCGGTAAAACTCAAGCTCCTGAAATAGATCCTGGAGCTGCGCATAATCAGGTTCACGGCGGACCAGGTCCATCATTGGAATCGACAAGGGGACATCATCAGCCAAGGTCACTAATGTCCTGGAAATCCTAGCCAAATCTGCATGTTCCACAATTTTCTGCCGCCAGCCGGGACGCCCGATATCATCCACAGAAGCCAGCAGGTTTTCCAGCGAACCAAACTGCTGCAGCAGAGCAAGTGCCGATTTTGGCCCTATCCCCGGGACGCCGGGAACATTGTCCGATTTATCACCGGCCAGCGCCAGCAGATCGAGCAACCGCTCCCCCGAAGCCCCATGGCGCTCCTCCACTTCGTCAATACCATAGGTTTTCTCTTTCATGGTATCAACCATAACCACACCGTCGCCGACCAGGCTCATGAGATCCTTATCCCCGGAAACAACAACCACCTCATACCCACTTTCAACCGCCCGCCGGGTATAGGTGGCAATGACATCATCAGCCTCGTAGTCATCGCACTGCAAAACGCCGATTCCCAATGCTTCAATAATCCTGGTGAAATAGGGAAGTTGCTGCACCAGATCGGCTGGCATGGGCGGCCTGGTAGCCTTGTAGTCATGATAAACCCTGTTTCTCCAGGTTGGTCGTCGGGCATCCATAGCAACAGCAATATAGCCCGGCTTTTCCTCCTCCAAAAGCTTTACCATCATGGTGGTAAAGCCATAGATGGCATTGGTAGGCTGACCAGTAACCGTCGTCAATGGGGGAATTGCGTGGTATGCCCGATAGATCAGCGAACTGCCATCAATGAGATAGAGTTTACCTTTTTTCATCGCTCGCACCCCAGCCGGTCGGCATTATATAAGGCCGTTGGCTTTCGGGGAAAACGATTACATCGTTCCATATTCATTAACCTTATCTCCGCGCTCCCAAGTCTACCAAGGCGATGCACCACAATCGGGAGCAACCCGCATGATGGCGTCAACCATCGGTGAACTTGCAACACGCCTCTTGAGATCAGTAACCCCAGCTGCGAGATGCGCTGGCATTCGGCGGGTTGCATACTCTGGGGATCGATTGCCTTGCCCGTGCCCCGCGGCAACAAAGGTTGTTGTGCAACGCAAAAAAAATAGAGCCCTTACAATGCCATCAAACATTGAACCGAAAGTTGATAATGTCGCCATCCTGAACCACATACTCCTTGCCTTCAAGACGCAGTTTGCCGGTCTCCTTGGCTTTGACAAAATCACCATTGCAGGCAACGAAATCATCGTAGGCCAGAACTTCCGCCCGGATAAACCCCCGCTCAATATCCGAATGAATTTTTCCTGCCGCTTTTACCGCCGTGGTCCCCATCTCTATGGTCCAGGCCTTTACTTCATCCTTACCGACCGTGAAAAAAGGAATCAGCCCCAGGAGCTGATAGGCATGCTGGACAACCAACTCAAGAGCCGGCACCTCAATTCCCAGGTCGTCCATGAACGCCTGCCGATCCTCGGCGTCAAGTTGGGAAATTTCCATTTCCACCCGGGCGGAAAGGGCAATAACATCGGTTCTCCCGTGTCCCAGCCTCTCTTTGACCTTAGTGACAATATTCTGTGAATCTGCTTCACTGCTATCCTCATCGAGGTTGAGAACCACCAGCTCGGGGCGCTGCGATAAGAACTGATACGTATTCAAAATAAGCTGCTCCTCGCCGGTAAACACCATGTCGCGCAGGGGCTTTTCATCTTCAAGAGCTGCCCGGCAACGCTCCAGAACTTCCTGTTCCCTGAGTAGCCGTGCCTTGTCTTGCCCCTTCTGCAACCCTGTGACGATCCGCTCAAGTCGCCGTTCCACCAGCTCAAGGTCAGCAAACAGCAGTTCCATTTCCAACAGGTCGACATCGATTACCGGCGCCACCCGGTTTTCATAGGCCGGAACCTGGCTGCTGGCAAACCCCCTGACGACTTGCAGCAGCCCCTGAACATCGCGCACCTGATTGAGTACCCGTCGACCGAGCGAAGCATCTCCACCACCCGGAACAATCCCCATCAGGTCTATCAACTCAATATCGGCAAAGGTTGTTTTTTTTGGCTGATAAATCCTGGCCAAGTGATCTATTCGCCGGTCAGGAACCCTGACCATGCCAATATGCGGCTCCAGGCTTGCCGTCACCACGGGACCGGCTTCAACAGCCAGGCCGGTAAGCGCATTAAAAACGGTTGTCTTGCCGCTGTTTGGCAGCCCGTAAATCCCAAGTCTCATCATCACTCCCCTATCTGCCCTCTCATAGCGCCAGCTCCCTTGATGCGGCAAGCCACCACCACGGCTGGCACGCACTGATATCAGAACACACAACTATCAACCACCTGCCATGTTTCACGTGAAACATGGCCCCAGCCTCCAGGCACAGCAGATCAGCAACAACAGTACCTGAAGTTGAAGGGACATCATAACATCAAAAAAGAGGACCTACGGGTCCTCTTTTCATGACACCCTACAACCATCATGGCTTCGCAGGACCATTTTCTTCGTAATCCTGCACCACTGCAGGGCATCGCGGCCCACAGGTGTTATGCATTGTGACGCTGAAGTTATTACTGTACCATTGCTTACCAGGGCTGTTACATATCCATCAACAACGGGCAGAAACAAACTCACTATTCATACTCTGGCCATACCTTGCCGGCAGCGATCTCACGCAACGCCATGACAATGGGCCTATTCTTATACTGACCAACCAGAGGTTTTTGCCCCTTAAATAACTGCTTGGCCCGTTTGGAAGCCAGCGCAGCCAGTTCAAAACGATTCTCTACCTTCTCAAGGCAATCTTCTACTGTTACTCGCGCCATCCTACTCTCCTTTATGCAATTAACGATCTCTCACAATCACCCGCATTCGCCGGCGTTAATTCCAGCGGCGGTCGTTGAACCACCTCACGTGGCAATCAGAATAAAATGCCGGCTGCATTACGACACACCGCCACCTCACACCGGCACGGACTTCTACTACACATAACCGGACCGCTTCAAAAACGCCTGCTGCCGACTCATGCGACAGCGCTCAGCAATAATGATGCTCGCCAACCGGGCAACCGCTGCATCAAGATCATCATTAACCACCAGATAGTCGTAGCTTTGGCAATGGCCAATTTCTTCAACAGCGTTTTTCAGCCGGCCGGCAATAACCTCCTCATCATCGGTTGCCCGGCTGCGCAGGCGTGATTCAAGAACCACCATTGAAGGAGGTAAAACAAAAACCGTCACCACTTGGCCGGGCAACTGTTTGCGGACCTGCTGGGCACCTTTGACATCGATATCAAGCAGCACATCATGGCCGCTGGCAAGAATCTCTTGAATATTCTTTTTACCGGTGCCATAAAAGTTACCATGGACCCTTTCCCACTCAAGAAAAAAGCCTTCGTCTATCAGCAGGGAAAACCGCTCAAAAGAGATAAAGTTATATGCCGTTCCATCCTGCTCCCCTGCACGCGGGCTGCGGGTTGTATAGGAAACAGAATAGCGCAGGTTATCGAGGCGAGCGATAGTTTTTTGCCCCAGAGTGCTTTTACCCCCGCCGGAAGGCGAAGATAAAACAAGCAGCATACCGCCATTGACATTAGCCATTGGCAGCATTCCCGTCAGCATACACAGGCTCAGCAACCGCCTCACGATCGTCAAAGCGCTGGGCAATAGTTTCCGCTTGGATTGCAGACATAATCACGTGGTCACTGTCCATAATGATCAAGGCCCGCGTTTTACGCCCAAGGGTGGCGTCAACCAACTTACCCCGCGACTTGGCATCATCCTTCAGGCGTTTCATCGGAGCCGATAGTGGGGTTACAATGGCCACCACCCGTGAGGCAACCACCGAGTTTCCTAACCCAATATTCAACAAACGATTACCCATGATGGCCCCCAGTCTATTGCAACAGAAGCACGGAAACGTCAAGCAACATTCTGCACCTGTTCACGCAGCTTCTCCAGTTCATCCTTCACCCTGATGACATGCTGAGCAACCGGCAACAATGATGATTTAGAGCCAACCGTATTAATTTCGCGCAGCATCTCCTGAATAATAAAATCGAGTTTTTTACCGCGAGCGCCTTTGCCGCCTGCCACCGTGGCACAAAACTGCTGACAATGGCTTTTAAAACGTACAATCTCCTCGGTAACATCCGCCTTTTCAGCCTGTTGCGCAGCTTCCTGATAAATACGGTTTTCATCCACGAGGCCAACACCATCAAGAAGCTCCGTGATACGACCGACAAGCCGATCACGAAGAATAGCGGGCAGCGTTTTCACGCATTCGGTTACCTCCCCAATCAGCCCTTCAAGCAGTTGGCAACGTCCCAAAAGCTCGACCTTTAACGCCTCCCCCTCTGCGGTCTGCATCGCCACCATCATCTCCAATGCCTGTTCGACTGCAGCCAGATATGCGTCCGTATGGCTGCGCATCAACGCAGGATCTGGCATGGTCTGCAGAACGTCCCGTTGGCCGACAATCAGGCTTAAGGGGATATCACCATCCTGCAGAGCAAGGTCATGCTGCAGGGTCTCAAACAGCTCCTTATACGCTTTCGCAAGCCCCCTGTTTACCTGAACGGCCTGCTCCCCTGCATCAGGAGCAACACTTACCTGAAGATTCAGATCCACCTTGCCGCGCAAAAGCCTCTGCTGAACTTTTCTGCGCACCAGAGGCTCCAGATGGGAGCACATGGACGGTGCTTTAAAACGAAAGTCCAGGTAACGGGAGTTAACGGACCGGACAGTAACCTCAACCGCATAAGGGCCGATCTCGGCCCGCGATTCCCCATAACCGGTCATACTAAGCAAATCATGCACCATACCAAAGCCCACCCCTTACGAAAGAAGCTCACCCCTGATCAGATCAGCAAAAGTTTCCCGCTGGCGGATCACCCGGTAGTGATCGCCGGTAACCAGAATTTCAGGCACCCGTGGACGGGAGTTATAATTTGACGACATGGTAAACCCGTAGGCACCGGCACTCATAACTGCCAGCAAATCACCCTGGCAAACCGACGGCAGGGGGCGATCCTGCGCAAGAAAATCCCCCGATTCGCATATGGGGCCCACCACATCAACAGGTTGAAGATCAGCGGAATCGCCGCTGGCTGCCCGGTTCACAGGAATGATATTCTGATAAGCACCATAGAGGCTGGGTCGTACCAGATCATTCATCCCAGCGTCGACTATGACAAATTTCTTGGTCGCCCCCAGTTTGGTGTAAAGAACCTTGGTCACCATAATGCCGGCATTGCCGACCAGCACCCGACCGGGTTCCATAATCAGGGTACATTGCAAATCACCGAGTACATCGATAACCGCCTCGGCATACTCCTTGGGCAGCGGCGGGACTTCGGCATCATAGGTGATTCCCAGGCCGCCGCCAATATCAAGAAAACGAATCTCCATGTCAAGCCGGCGCAAAGACTCAACCAGCAATTTAACCCGAATCATGGCATCGCGAAAGGGGCTGACCTGGGTCAGTTGGGAACCTATGTGACAATCGACGCCAATCACCTCAACATGAGGAAGCCTGGCAGCAATTTGAAACTGTGTCATGGCTTCGGCCATGGGTACACCGAATTTATTGCCGCTCAGCCCGGTAGAAATATACGGGTGGGTCTGGGGATCAACATCGGGATTAACCCGAATAGACACGGGAGCAACCCGGCCCATTTTTCCCGCAATGCCATTAATGGCTTCCAACTCCTGTGAAGACTCGACATTAAACATCAAAATTCCGGCGTCGAGCGCCGCGCTGATCTCTGCGGCTGTTTTGCCAACCCCGGAAAAAACAATTTTTGCCGCGGGCACCCCGGCCTTTAAAGCGCGGAACAGCTCACCACCGGAGACCACGTCACAACCGCTGCCAAAACCGGCAAAAAGGGAAATAACACTGAGGTTGGAACAGGCTTTGACGGAGTAGCAGACAAGATGATCAATGCCGGCAAACGCCTCATCAAAAACCTGATAATGGCGGCTGAGAGTCTCCTGACTATAGAGATAAAAAGGAGTGCCCTGCTGGCGGGCGATCTCAGCAACCGGAACCTGCTCGCAGAACAATTCATCATTTTTATACAAAAAAGTATGCATTGCCCCTCTCTTTCTTCGGTAATGATCCAAGCGTTACTTCACCAAAACCTTTTGTTCCGGTGACAAATCGCTTTCGTTGTGTCTGGCCGATGAATCAACGGCCGATATACGATAACCATATTGCCGGCCCGCCATAATGGCAGAATCAAAATAATCGGTTGCCGGTGGCGGTAGCTCGAGAATATAGGATTTTCCCGTATCAACTTCATATTTATAGACTCGATAGAACAGGAGATCAGGTTCCCGGCTCGCCTGCCATATCAACTGGACACCTCCCTGGTGGGCAAAGGCCGTAAAGCCCTGGACAGGTCCAGGAACGGTATAATCACCGGGGACCACCGCAACCGGCTGCGACAGCCGGCTTTCCCAAGGTGTTCCCTGATAGGTCGAAACCGTGGTAACCGCATAGGTATAGGATTGCCAGTCCTTAAGCCCCACATCAACAAGCTGGCGATCGGTAAGTATTTCAGGCGTAATCCTCAACCAGTCACCATCTTCTCCCTGCCGGTAGCCCCGGTAACCGTAAATCTCAGGAACTACCGAAGATGAGGATTCGCTCTTTGGCGCCATCCAGGTCACGGTGACCACCGAGGCACCGGGGTCACACTGAACCTCAGCGGGAGGGCCATAGGCATCAAAGCCATACACCTTAATCTTATTGGAAGGTTCACTTTGCCAACCATAACGGTTGACAGAAAGCACTTTTATCGCCTGCAGCTGATCAGCAGCCACGGCAGGCAAGGGATAATAGATCCGATCGCCTAGACGATGACCTTTTTCCGGCCGAGAAACGGCAACCTTGGCCAAAACAGCAAACCCTTCATCACAAAAAACACAGCCCTCATCACCCTGTTTCAGGGTTTTGGCAAAGACAACAAACTCCTTAATATCGGCAGGCCGGGAGCCATCGGTGTTTTCGCCGGGGACACTCCAGACCAGAAAGCGCGCTCCAGGCCTGACATCAAGGTTTACATCGGTTATTGCCTTGGGCACCACCAGGCGGCGTGGCCGTGGATCAGCCTTTTTGCCACAGCCAGCCACTAGCGGCAGCAGCAAAATCAAAACCATACCATAACGGAGCACGTTCATTCTCCCATCTCCTCCCTTACGCCTTTTGCCACAACTGCTTGACCCGCTCAAGTTGCAGGGATACCTGCCGGCGGGCAGTACCGCCATAGACATCCTTACTTTGCACGGCGTCGTCAGCGGAAAGCAACGATTCAACCCCAGCATCTAAAAAAGGTGAAAACCGCAGCCAGTCATCGGCTCCAAGATCACTGAAAGCCAGGCCTTTATCCACACAGGAGGCAACAATATTGCCAACAATCTCATGTGCCTGGCGGAAAGGAAGCCCACGGCGCACCAGGTAATCAGCTATTTCGGTAGCGGTTGAAAACCCGGCTTCAGCCTGCGAAGCCATCTTTTGCTGTTTAACCGACATGGTCGCAACCAATGGCGCCATAATTGCCAGCGATGCCTTGACCGTATCAACGGCATCAAAGAGAGGCTCTTTATCCTCCTGCATATCCTTATTGTAGGCCAGCGGCAGGGCTTTCATGGTGACCAGCAGTGAAACCAGCGAGCCGATCACCCGGCCGCATTTGCCACGAATCAATTCCGGAACATCGGGGTTTTTCTTCTGGGGCATAATGCTGCTGCCGGTACAGAAGGAATCTGCCAAGGAGATGAAGTCAAACTGCACCGTAGACCAGAGAACCAGCTCTTCACAAAAACGGGAAAGATGAACCATGATCAAGGCTGCAGCAAAAAGCATCTCCAGCACACCGTCACGGTCACTGACGGCATCCATGCTATTGGCAGTCAGTCCGGCAAAGCCAAGTTCATCCGCTACCTGCTGGCGGTCAATGGCAAAACTTGTTCCAGCCAAGGCACCAGCGCCTAACGGCAACACGTCACTTTGCTTTTCAAGGTTTTCCAGGCGGCCATAATCTCGCCCGAACATCTCGACATAGGCAAGCAAATGGTGGGAAAAAAGCACCGGCTGCGCCTGCTGCAGATGGGTAAAACCAGGCATGACCACCGGCAATGATCGCTCTGCCTGGTCGATAAAGGCACCAATCAGCTGACGCAACGACTCCTTGATCTCCGGAACCTCCTTTTTCAAGTAGAGACGAATATCAAGGGCTACCTGGTCGTTGCGACTGCGGGCGGTATGCAACTTGCCCGCCAACTCCGCCCCGATCATGGCAGACAAACGGGATTCGATATTCATGTGAATATCTTCCAGGGGCACCGAAAAGACAAACTCACCGCTTTCAATTTCCTTAAGGATGGCCTGCAGGCCGGCAATAATCTGCTCCCCCTCCTGCAAGCTGATAACCTTACAGGAAGTCAGCATCCGGCAATGAGCAATGCTCCCCCGGATATCCTCGCGGTAGAGTCGCTGATCAAAGCCGATAGAAGCAGTAAAATCTTCCACCAGTTTATCCGTCCGCTCAGAAAACCTGCCGCCCCATGGTTTCTCTGTACTCACTATCAACCTCGCTCATATAATCAGTTTCAGACATGATAATCTTGATGGCATTCACCGCTGACGAGGGCCGAAAATTGCCGAACCGACCCTGACCATCGTCGCTCCCTCCTCCACAGCCACCACAAAATCATGGGACATTCCCATGGAAAGATGACGAAATACCCGCTGGTCAGCCAATCCCCGGGCAACCAGGCGATCACGCAAGTTGCGCAGTTGCTGATAATACGCTCGCCCTTGCTCCGGGTCAACCGTAAAGGGGGGGATTGTCATTAAACCGCCAACGGACAGGCGCGGAAATCCGGCAAGCTCTTCCATGAAAAAGGGAAGCTCAGCCGGCAACACCCCTGATTTTGACACCTCATCCCCTAGCTTGACTTGCAGAAGAACTGAGGTAACAACCTGATCCTGCTCGGCTTTTTTTTGCAGAAGCCTGGCCAGGGCCACTGAATCGAGACAATGGAAGAGATGAAAACGGGAACTCCAGAAACGGACTTTATTCCGCTGCAAATGACCGATAAAATGCCAGCACAGGTCTGGATAGGTGGCCGACAGCGATATTTTTTGCAATGCGTCCTGCATGTAATTCTCACCAAAATGGCGAATACCCAAACGGTAAGCAGGCAGAATTTCCTCCCAGCTGAACGTTTTAGAAACGGCAATCAGCGTCACATCAGCAGGGTCCCGGGCCACCCGCTGACAGGCGGCCACAATCTCTTGCTGCACGGCAGCAAGACGCGCTGCAAGCGAATCGTGCCCCTGGCCATCATGACTATGCTCCATGGCAGCCTACCTCGACAACGCCCATATCCATCAATTCGGCAACCACCAGATGAACCGGGAGACCGATAACCGTTGAAGGAGAACCATGAATATCGGCAATAAAAGAACCGCCAATACCCTGCAACGCATACGAGCCGGCTTTATCCATCGGCTCACCGGTTGCGACGTAGGCAGCTATTAAAGCCGGCGACAGAGGCATCAGCCGGACTCTGGTTTGATCCATGGACGTCTGCGAAACGCCTCTGCCCCGGTGGATGATCGTAAAAGCAGTATACACTGTATGCCACCTTCCGGCGAGAGAGGCAAGCATTTCACAAGCTTCCAAAGCTGATCGTGGCTTACCAAGCATCACCCCATCATCACGCACAACGATGGTATCTGCAGCCAACACCCAGTTGCCCCCTTGATGATCAGCAACCGCAGCAGCCTTTGCCGCCGCCAACCGCTGAACATAGAGGGCAGGAATCTCCCCTGCATGCATTGATTCATCTACGGCGGCAGCCATTACCGTGAATTCCAGGCCGAGATTCTGCAGCAAATCCTGTCGACGCGGGGAAAGGGAGGCCAAGATAAACCCCTCCTTGCACGTCAACAGGGGATGTGAGAACTGAAGTAGAGAAGTTGCAGCCATGGATACGGACATTTTATCTTTTATTACAATAGGTTGCTAGCATCACCAAGCGAATGCACCGGCCATTACGCCCCATGGGCCGGTGGCTCGGGTTTTCCAAAACCCTTCAAGGCGACAAGGAGAGCAAGACCGCACAAAAACAGGACAACACTGATCCATTGGGAAGTGGAGAACAACCACCAGCCGCCCCGCTGATCGCCGCGAAAGAATTCAATGGTAAAACGCCCAACGGGATACAGAAGAAGATAGAGGACAGCTGACTGACCAACAAAAGACCGATGATGGCGGTGCCATGCCAGAATTACAAAAAGCAGCCCGTTGGCGACCGCATGATAGATCTGGGTCGGATGCAGGGCAACGTGCAACGGTGCGAGGCTGGCGGGATCGGAAAATATCAACGCAAAAGGGAGACCACAGTGACCGCCATAACAGCAACCAGCAGCCAGGCACCCAAGGCGGCCGATCGCCTGGGCCAAAGCCAGGGCCGGCGCAGCGATATCAGCCACCTGCATAACAGCAAGGTGGTGGATGCGCAGCTTGATATAAACCGCGGCCACCGCCGCGAGAAAGCCACCGTAGAACACCAGCCCTCCCTGCCAGATGTACAAGATCTCCAAGGGATGGCTACGGTAATAGGAACTATTGATCAAAACGTAAAGGATTCTAGCGCCGATTATGGCAAACAACAGGGCATAAAAAAAAAGGTCATAGATAAGATCGGGGGCTAGTCCTTCTTTTTTTCCCGCCTGTACCGCATAGATCATGGCCATGAGAAAACCGATTGCCACCAACAGGCCATAGGTGTGAATGGTCAGCCCACCCCATTTAATCAATACTGGATGCATTATCAGAACTATTCTGCCTGAAGGTAGCCACAAGCATCAGCAGCACACCTATGGTAATAGCCGAATCGGCAACGTTAAAGGCCGGCCAGTGGTGGTGGTGCCAGTAAAAATCGAGAAAATCAACAACTTTGCCCAAGCGGGCCCGGTCGATCATATTGCCCACCGCCCCGCCAACAACAAGGCTGAAGGCAGTGGTTATCAACCAATGCATCTCCTTTTCCCGCCAATAATACCAGATCAGCAGCAGGACGGTGACCCCGGAAAGCAGCAGCAAGGCTGCAGACTTCCAGGCTGCGGCAACCTGGGAAAAAAGACCAAAGGCAACCCCTGAATTCAGCACCAGCGTCAGGGAAAAGCAACCATCAATAACCTTTAACGGGTACACCGGTGACAGGTAGGTCAGGGCCAGTATTTTACTCGCCTGATCCAGCATAATAACCAGCCCCGCTATCCAGACCAATGGTATCAGACGCTTCACCTGGAGATTCATCCATCAACTCTGAGGTAGAACACCAGGCAGACTAGCGGGAATCCCTGGCCCGGGCCAGGATAGACTGGGCTTTCAGCCGCAGGGCATTCAACTTGATAAAACCCTCGGCATCCTGCTGGTCATAGACGGTATCTTCCTCAAAGGTGGCCAGTTCCGGATTATAGAGACTCTGGGGTGATTTTCTCCCCACCACGATGCAGTTGCCCTTATACAGCTTTACCCGGACGGTGCCTGAAACGTTCTGCTGCGTATGGTCGATAAGGGTCTGCATGGCCAGCCGCTCAGGGGCAAACCAGAAGCCATTATAGATCAGGCGGGCATATTCCGGCACCAGGGAGTCCCGCAAAAACATCACCTCCCGGTCCATGGTAATCGATTCCATCGCCCGGTGCGCATGATAGAGGATGGTACCGCCGGGAGTTTCGTAGACACCGCGTGACTTCATGCCTACGAACCGATTTTCCACCAGATCAACCCGGCCGATACCGTTTTCCCCACCCAGCTCGTTAAGACGCTGCAGCAATGCTGCCGGCCCCATCCTTTCACCATCAAGCGCCACCGGATCGCCATGCTGAAAGTCAATTTCGACATAGGTTGCCCTATCGGGAGCCTGCTCAGGAGAAACCGAAAGAACAAACATGTCTTCCGGCGGTTCGTTCCACGGATCCTCAAGCACTCCTCCCTCAAAGCTGATGTGCAGCAGATTCCGGTCGCTGCTGTAAGGTTTTTCTTTGGAAACCGGAATAGGAATGCCATTATGACGGGCATAATCAATCAACTTCTCCCGCGAGTTGAGATCCCAGGTCCGCCACGGAGCAATAACCGTTATTCCGGGCTCCATGGCATGGTAGGCAAGTTCAAAACGCACCTGATCATTCCCCTTGCCGGTAGCGCCATGGGCGACGGCATCCGCCCCCACCTGGCGGGCAATCTCGATCTGCCGCTTGGCAATCAGCGGCCGGGCAATGGAAGTCCCCAGCAGATAGGTTCCCTCATAAATGGCGTTGCCACGGAACATGGGAAAAACATAATCGGCGACAAATTCATCCCGGAGATCATCAACAAACACCTGACTGGCACCGGTCGCCATCGCCTTCTCTTCTATCCCGGCAAGCTCTTTTCCCTGGCCGAGCTCGGCGGCATAGGCAACCACCTCACATTGATACTCGTTTTTCAACCATTTCAGGATGACCGAGGTATCCAAGCCACCGGAATAAGCCAGAACAATCTTTTTAACGGCTTTCATCTTCTCCCCCTAATAAACGAACAAGCAGTGCTTTCTGGACATGCAGGCGGTTTTCAGCCTGGGTGAAAATAAGCTCCTGGAAACGCGAAAAAACCGCTGCGGAAATTTCCTCCCCACGATGGGCAGGCAGGCAATGGAGCACCATAGCTGCTGGGTCAGCCACGGCCAGCAACGCATCGTTAACCTGAAACGGGGCAAAAACCTGGCGCCTGGCTGCGGCCTCTTCTTCCTGCCCCATGCTGGCCCAAACATCGGTATTAATCACTTGGGCATCCCTGGCCGCTTCCAGCGGATCGGCCACTACCTTAATCGTACTCCCATGGCTCTTGTCAGCCAATGCCATGATGGCTGAATCAGGGTGGTAGCCAGCCGGACACGCCAGGGTCAAATCAAAACCGAAACGCAGCGCTCCATGGATCCAGGAGTTGGCCATATTGTTGCCGTCACCAATATAAGCAACTTTCATCGAGCGTATCTCGCCCAGCCGCTCCTGGATCGTGAAGATATCGGCAAGTACCTGACTGGGATGCAACAGGTCGGTCAGCCCGTTGATCACCGGCACGGTGGCATGCCGGGCCAGGCACACAACGTCATCCTGTGAAAAGGTTCTGATCATGATCCCGTCAACATAACGGGATAAAACACGGGCCGTATCTTCAATGGGCTCCCCCCGCCCCAGTTGGGTATCATGGCGGCTGAGAAAAAGTGCCTGCCCTCCAAGCTGGAACATACCCACTTCAAAAGAAACTCTGGTTCTCGTGGAAGCTTTTTCAAAAATCATTGCCAGCGTCCTGCCAGCAAGTCGTGAACGACGCGGTAAACGCTCGGCCTTCAGTACCGTGGCTAGGGACAAAACATCCCGCAAATCCCCTGCCGGCCAACTGTATAAATCAAGGAAATCCTTGTTTTTCCTGCTCATGGCAGCACCTCATCAAGGACCGTCATCAACGTCTCAATGTCCGCTTCAGTGACAATCAGGGGGGGGGTCAGGCGCAGCGTCTGCTCACCGGCCGGCCCAACCAGAATGCCCCGTTCCAGACAGCGTTGAATAATATCCCCCACCGGAACCCCGAGATCAACTCCCACCATCAGGCCAAGCCCCCTTATCTCCTTGATACAGGCATGGCGCTCTCTCAGCGTCTCAAGGCGTCCCGTCAGATAGACTCCCTGCCGCTGGCAATTAGCCAGAATATCATCGGTGTCAATGGCCTTCAAGGAGGCAAGAGCCGCGCTGCAGGCCAAGGGATTGCCACCAAATGTCGAAGCATGACTGCCGGGACCAAAGATGTTGGCGACCTTGTCGGTGGCCAGCATCGCACCGATGGGAAAACCAGCTCCCAGGGCCTTGGCCAGCGTCATAATGTCCGGCGTCATGCCGCTGTGCTGATGGGCAAACAGCCGGCCGGTCCGCCCCAACCCGGTCTGAACCTCATCCAGGATAAGCAGAAGACCATGATCATCACAGATGCGGCGCAGCTCCTGCAGATAACCGGGCCGAGGAACAACAACTCCGCCCTCTCCCTGGACCGGCTCAACCATAACGGCACAGGTTTTACTGGTAATCGCCCTGACCACCGCCTGGGGATCATCAAAGGGCACATAGGTAAAACCTGTCAGCAGCGGCTGGTAACCAAGCTGGATCTTTTCTTGTCCGGTAGCCGAAAGAGTAGCCATCGTCCGACCATGAAATGAGCGCTGCATGGTGATAATTTCGCCTTCAGCAACACCCCGAACCTCATGGCCATAACGCCGGGCGAGCTTAATCGCCGCTTCATTCGCCTCCGCCCCGGAATTACAGAAAAAAACTTTTTGCGCAAACGATTTGCAGCAAAGCTCCGCCGCCAGACTGGCCTGCGGCTCTATATAATACAGATTGGAAACGTGAAGCAATCTCTTGGCCTGCTCGGCAATGGCATGGGTAACCAGGGAATGGCAATGGCCCAGATTGCAGACGGCAATCCCGGCGAGAAAATCAAGGTATTCCCGACCATCCGCATCCCAGAGCTTCATCCCCCGACCACGGACCAACGCCACGGGATAGCGCCGGTAGGTAGGGGCAACATGAGCATCGCTAAGGGTGAAGATTTCTTGAGAATTCATGGGCATTCAATCCGCTTCATTCTTACAGGGTCAGTCCCGGAACTTTAATGCCGCCGGTTACTTTTCCCAACTCAGCAGCCATCATCTCCCCTGCTTCCTTTAACGCCTTATTGGCCGCGGCAACAACCAGATCCTGCAGCATCTCAATATCATCGGGGTCAACCACCTGAGGCTCAATGGCAATGGAGATAATCTCCTGTTTTCCATTGGCAACCACCGTCACCATGCCGCCGCCGGCCGTTGCCTCCACCGTTTTAGCCCCCACTTCTTCCTGTATTTTTGCCATTTTGGCCTGCATCTGCTGGGCCTGTTTGAGCAAGTTACCCATTCCCTTCGCCATCGTTACATCCTCCATCGTTAAAAAATCATCCCCCGACAAATCCCACGAAGATCAAGTGTGCTGCCTGATCTCCTCAATGCTGGCATCAAAGGTGTCCACCAAACAGCGGACCATATCATCATTGATAACAGCCTGCTTATTGATCTGCTGAGCTCCTGATCGGACACTTTTTCCCTGGACCGCCGGAGCTGCCGGATCATTTTCCGGCAAACGACTCAACGTCACCTGCACGGAGATACCGGTTATCTCCTGGAGCTGGCTGCATAGCCTTGCTTCTTTTTCGTCATCACGCATCAGGGAATAGGCATACGCCGGCAAGCCTATTTCCAACTGCTCCCCTTCCCAGCGCAAAAGACGAGAATCTTCCAACAGGGAACTGATTACCGGCACCACCGGGCGCAGGGCCTCAAGCACTGCTGGCCATGCCGGTTGGCCGGTGGCAAAATCGACGGGACGGAACTGCTCCTGCCCCTCCACTTCTCGACCATAGCCAGGATCCTGCTCATGGACCTCCACGACATCCAGCCCAGGGGAGATGGCGTCGGCAGCCGGCTGGGGCATGCCCCGCAATCGATCAATAAGGGTTTCCAGTGGTTCCAGGTCTCGGGCCATCCCCATGCGCACCAAGGTCATTTCAAACGTAAGGCGAGGCAGATTAGCCGCCAGCAAAGCAGCATACTGCTCCTGAAAAAGGTCAAAAATCTGCTGCCAGTAGGAAAAGTTGGCCCGTTTTGCCAGGGTGATGATCTGCTGACGCTCTTCCGGTGCTGCTTCCACCAGATCTTCCAGCTCCGGAGACAACTTCAAAAGAACCAGATTGCGCAGATAGAGAAGAAAGTCCTTGGCAAACCGCTTCATGTCGATGCCGGCCTTCTCCAGCATCATGACCTGCTGCAAAGCCGTCGGCATCTGGCGGTCAACCAGCGCCTGCACCAAGGCAAAGCAGTGCCGGGAATCTACCACCCCCAAGGTCAGGCGAACGTCATCCACACGTATTGGGCCACTGGAAAAAGCAACAACCTGATCCAGAACACTCAGAGCATCCCGCATGCTCCCTTCCGCCTCCCTGGCCAGCAACTGGATGGCAGCAGGCTCGATCTCCCAACCCTCCCTGGCAGCAATATGCTCAATGGTCGCCTCAATCACGGCTGCAGATAAGCGGCCAAAATCATAGCGCTGGCAACGTGAAAGGATGGTAATGGGTATTTTGTGCGGTTCAGTGGTCGCAAGGATAAACTTGACATGATCGGGAGGCTCTTCGAGTGTCTTTAACAGCGCGTTAAAGGCCTCGGTGGTCAGCATGTGAACTTCGTCAATAATGTAAATCTTATATGCCGAAATCTGCGGCAGATAGCCAACGTTCTCCCGTAACTGACGAATTTCATTGATCCCCCGGTTGGAGGCGCCATCAATCTCGATAACATCCGGACTGCTGCCGGCGGTAATCGCCACACAGCTTTCACACTGATTGCACGGCTCAGGACTTGGCCCGGTCAGGCAGTTCAGACATTTTGCCAGAATCCTCGCCGCCGAGGTTTTGCCAACCCCCCGGGAACCGGTAAACACAAAAGCATGCGCCACCCGCTTTGCCCGAATGGCATTCTGCAGAGTCTGGGCAATATGCTGCAGGCCGGCAAGGTCAGCAAAACTTTGGGGACGCCATTTACGGGCTAAAACCTGATACACCTGGCCATCTGCCACGGACACACTCATCTCCAAAAAAGTCTTATCCCCATGGATGATAACCAGGCTCCCCTGCGGCACACAGCGAGCAATGCTACCGCTGCTTCCTTCCGGACCTGACGGAGTTTACACTGTCTCTGTTGCACAGGACCTGGTTATCATCCATGGGGATAAAACCAGCTGGCGGAGAGGGTGGGATTCGAACCCACGGTACCGTTAAGTACACACGATTTCCAATCGTGCCCCTTCGGCCTCTCGGGCACCTCTCCAATAGGAAAAATTTCAGGTAACATACAAGAATTTCAGAACTAAATTGTCTAACAGAGAATCACCATGCTGTCAAGGCGAAAAGCCGATTAGTGATTTCATCTTGTTGACATTCCCTGACAAATGCTCTACTAAACCAGCATCCGGAAAACCCAAAAGCATACCATGCCTCCATGCCGTGGTTGCCAGACGAAAACCGGAAATTTCCGGCAAGCAAAAGTTCTTTCCGTTCAGCCTTCTCCATGGCCAGGACCTAATGTCAGGCGGATTGCGAAAAGCTGAACCCCCCGGCCATCACCGGCGCTGTGGGGAGACAATGGGGTAAACTTCCTTGGCTCAACCAGCAACCAAAGGCACTTCTGTACAGCTGTCGGCACTGATCGTAGCGGCCGGGGAAGCCCGCCGGTTCGGGCAGCCCAAGCAGCTCCTGCCGTGGGGGAGGAACAACACCATCCTGGGTTCTGTTCTGGCCACCGTCAAAAAAACTCCCGGCTTGGCCAGGATTCATGTGGTACTTGGTGCCCATTACGACGCCATTACCAAAACCATGGAATCAGCTCTGTCAACAGTCAACGTCATCAGAAACCGGGCCTGGCAGCAGGGTATGTTCAGCTCAATCACCGAGGGTCTGCGTTTTTTATCAAATGACGCGACGAACGAGGGCATTCTGGTGCTGCTCGGGGATATGCCGTTTATCACACCGGAAATCCTCAGCCAGTTTGTCGGGGCGGCGGAAACCCTGACCCAGGAACAGCCACTGATCATTGCCACAGTGCATGACAGGCCGGCCCATCCCTACCTGCTCTGGCAGCACCATATCGGTGAAATTTTATCTTTAAGCGGTGAAACTGGCATTCGCCCTTTTATCCAAAAACATTTTGCGCAAGCCCATGCCATCAACGTTTCAAGGCATTCGGGCCGACAAGACATTGACACCTGGGAAACCTACAAGCAGCTCTTCAAAGAGTCGCTGGCATAACCCCTACCGGCTGACTTGCCGCCGTTGGGAGCCAATAAGCATGAACGTGTGGCAACCGGCAAAACCCCTCGGAAACCGGATGGCACAGTAGCGACTCAAGAGTTGCGGTACGCAAAACCTGAGGGATGAGGCGCATAGGAGATGACAACCCAGTGACGAAGGGTGCAGCACAACATAAAAGAGGGGGTTGCTGCGAAGCCATCAATAGATGCTCAAAAAGCACCATCAGGCATGGGAAGCCGGCAAACAACCCTGCACAAACAGTTATTGGCCACCAAAAGTTTTTTGTCCTGGATGAATCCGCCGCGTGGTGGTAAACACATATAAGCATAGGGCCATTGGTCTATTTATTGCTTAACTCTGACAAGCACCGCTTAATCTGCGCAGCCGAAGGTAAAAAAACCGATAATGGAATTTTCCTGGGAAACCCTTGCAACAATCCTTGCGGCAGAACCGGCAGGGATTGCCGTCTGCACAATTATCGACAAGCACGGCTCCGTTCCGCGGGGAGTAGGAACCCGCATGCTGGTCCGGGCTGACGGAACCATTGACGGAACCATTGGCGGGGGAATTGGCGAGTATGAGATCATTGCCCAAGCCCGTCGGGCAATCAGCAGCCGTCAAAGCCTTGTTACCACCACTTCTCTGGCCGGGGAACAGGGGCTGGACTCGCCAGCGATCTGCGGCGGCTGGTTTCAAACTGCTATCGCCTTCTGGTCCCCCGAAGATTACAGGAAACCTGCCAAACAGATTGCCAACGCCCTTGAACAGGGACTGACGCTGATGCTTTTTGAATATCCCGGCGGCGGCATTGTGACCTATGAACCGGCCACCGGGCAATCAACCAGCGCCGGGAACCTGCCGTTGTCGGTGGAAACACTGCTCACAGCCTGGAAAAAAGAGCAGCAACCTGGCCTGCAGGAGCTTGACGGACAGCAGCTGATGGTCACCCCCCTGCTGCCACCGCCGCAGATGGTTATTTTCGGGGCCGGTCATCTGGCAATTCCACTGGTTGAGATGGCCTCCTGGTGCGGGTTTGCAACGACCGTTATTGATGACCGGGATGAGTTTGCTGATCCCGGCCGGTTTCCCAAGGCAAAAAAGGTACTCACCGCACCCATGGATGCGGTTAAAAATCTTGTAGCTCCTTCCATGACCACCTATTTTGTCCTCATTACCCGGGAACATCGGCATGATGACCTGCTGCTGCGTCAGCTCCTCGGCCTGCCTTATGCCTACCTGGGAATGATTGGCAGCCGGCGACGGACCACCAAGGTCAAGGAGCGCTTGGTGGATGACGGCTATCCAGTAGCTGAAATTGAGGCTATCCATTCTCCCATCGGGCTGGAGATCGGCGCCCAGACACCAGAAGAAATTGCCATCAGCATTATGGCTGAAATAATATCGGTGAAAAACCGTTAAATCCAGGAGGTATCTATGAAACAGGTCATTACCCTCAACATCAATGGTGACTGCTATGAACTGGCAGTCCACCCGTGGCGGACCCTCAATGAGGTTCTCCGGGAAGATTTGAAGCTGACCGGAACCAAGTTGGGCTGCGGCACCGGCGACTGCGGCGCCTGCACGGTACTGATTGACGGCAAGTCGGTTAGCTCCTGCCTCACCCTGGCCGTTGAGGCGGTTGACCGCCGGATCACCACCATCGAAGGCATGGCCCCCAATAGCGAGGAGCTGCATCCCATTCAGGAATCTTTCATTGAAAAAGGGGCGATTCAATGCGGCTACTGCACCCCCGGAATGATCATGTCCAGTGCCTATCTCCTGAAGCAGAATCCACAACCAACAGAAAAGGAAATTCGCGCTGGCCTCTCGGGCAATCTGTGCCGCTGTACCGGCTACAACAAAATTGTCGACGCCATCAAGGATGCTGCCGATAAAATGAACCAGCATTAGCTGCTTGCAGACAAAAGTCGTTTTGAACAACCGAAAAGTTTCATCATCAGCATAATGCTTGGCGGCACCAAGACCGCCATCACCTCAAATTCAGGAGATGCTCCCGTGTCTTTACCAAAGTTCACCTACCTGGCCCCGGACAGTCTTGAAGAAGCCTGTCAGCTGCTGGCCAACCATCAGGGTACCATAAAAATCAAGGCCGGCGGCACCGACCTCATGGTTCGCCTGGCACAACATGCTTTAAAACCAGCCTATCTCATGGCCCTTGGCAAAATCCCCGGTTTGGCTGAGGTCTCATATACACCTACTGCCGGCCTGAAGCTCGGCGCCATGGCACTGCTCGCCGAGGTGGTCAACAACCCGGCAATCCAGGAACATTATCCCATGCTGGCACGGGCTGCCAACGCAACGGCAACCGTTCAGATCCGCAACATGGGTACCGTCATGGGTAATGTGTGCAATGCTTCACCATCGGCGGACAACATTCCCTCCTTGATGGTCCACGGGGCATCCATCAAGACGATTTCAGCCAACGGTGAACGGGAAATACCGCTGTCTGAATTCTTCCTCGGCCCCGGTCGTACCGCCTTGGAATCGGGCGAAATAGCCACGGCAATCCTCGTTCCGCCGCTGCCGGCTTCCAGTGGCGTCAGCTACCAGAAAATTTCACGGCGCTCCAAAGTGGATATCGCGGCAGTCAATGTCGCCGCCATGCTGCAATTGGATGCTGACGGCACCTGTCAGCAGGCCCGCATCTGTCTCGGTGCTGTCGGCCCCACCCCGCTGCAGGCCACCAAGACTGCCGCTTTTCTCCAGGGAAAGGCTCTCCATTCTGAAACAATTGAAGAAGCGGGAGAGCTGGCGGCAGGCGAAGCATCGCCCATTTCCGACGTTCGCGCCTCAAAAGAGTATCGCAAGCTGATGGTCGCCGTATTGACGAAACGGGCGTTGTCGGAAGCCTGCCATCTGGCAACCGGAACCAAGAGCTAGTCAGTATCCCGGCAGAAACGGCTTTTTCCCGGATGAACATGAATCAGATAAGCCAACACCAGAGAGGAAACGATGAGTAAGACATATTCTGTAGTGGGACACAGTCTCCCCCGGGCTGATGGCCGCATAAAGGCGGTTGGTGCAGCCCAGTATGCTGATGATATTATTCTTCCCGGCATGCTGCATGGCAAGCTGCTGCGCAGTCCGGTGGCCCATGCCACCATCAGCAACATCGATGTAAGCAAGGCCCGGCAGCTGCCGGGCGTCAAGTGCGTCATCACCGGTCAGGACACCCTTAAAATCCCCTTCGGCAACTGGCGGCTGGTACCGGAAAGTCAGGATGAATTGCCACTGGCCGTCGACAAAGTGCGCTTCATTGGCGATGAGGTTGCAGCGGTTGCAGCCATTGATAAGGATATCGCCGAAGAAGCCTTATCCCTCATCAAAGTTGACTACGAAGAGCTGCCAGGCTCCTTTTGTGTCGCTGATTCGCTGGCCGAAGGTGCCCCGGTGCTGCACGAACGGAACCCTGACAACATCAGCCTGAGCCGTAAAATTGACTATGGCAACCTGGAAAAGGGCTTTGCCGAATCCGATCTGATCCTCGACCAGGAGTTTACCGTTCATGCCACCAGCCATGCGTATATGGAACCCTGCTCCTGCGTGGCGGAATATGACCACGATGGCCGTCTGACCATCTGGACGTCAACCCAGACTCCCTATTTTGTCCAGTGCCTGCTGGCCCAGACCCTGGGTATGCGGGAAAATGATATCCGGGTTATCAAACCGTTTGTGGGTGGTGGTTTCGGTGGCAAAATGGAGCTGCGCAAGTGGGAATTTGCCGCCGCCTTCATGGCTCGGGAAACCGGCCGGCCGGTGAAATTCACCCTGACCCGGGGTGAAGAGCTGGCCACCGGCCGTCGGCGCCACCCCATGACCATTAAATCAAAGGTCGGCTTCAAAAAGGACGGCACCATTGTCGCCAAGGAGTTCACCGCCTATCTGGATGGTGGCGCCTATAACAGCATGGGGCCGACCGCGGCCTTTCTCTGCGGCAATTTCGGCGGCATGCTCTACCGCTATCCCAACTATCGCTATCAGGGCTACCATGTTTACACCAACAAGCCACCAGCCGGCGCCATGCGCGGCTTCGGCGCCCCCCAGGCCCTTTTTGTGGCGGAAACCCAGATGAACATCGCCGCTGAGCGGCTGGGCATCGACCCGCTGGATATCAGGCTGAAAAACGCCATGGAAACCGGCGATGAAATTCCCGGGGTTGCCAAGATTTCCAGCTGCGGGTTCAAGGAATCCCTGCTGAAGGTTGCCGAAATGACCAACTGGCGGGAAAAGCGGCAATCCCTGAAAAAAGGGCACGGCATCGGCATCGGCTGTTACAGCTTCATCTCCGGTGGCGTCTTCAACTGGTTCAACACCCGTTATAATTTTACCCGGGCCGAAGTGCGGGCCTTCGATGACGGCACTGTTCACCTGCTGACCATGGCTTCGGATATCGGTCAAGGTTGTGATACGGTACTGCGCCAGATTCTTGCCGAAGAACTGGGGTTAACCATCAAAGATATCCGCCTGACTGCCGCCGATACCGCGGTCACCCCCCAAGCAGACCTGGGAACCTGGGGCAGTCGGGTAACCTTGATGGCCGGCAACGCGGTGCGGAAAGCAGCTGAAGAGATTAAAGACCAGTTGTTCAGCGTCGTCTCCATGCAGTTTGATCTCAATGTCATCCATGACCTCACCTGCAGAGACGGACGGATCTATCCGAAAAACCGTCCTGACCGGGGCATCCCCTTTGGTGAAGCCGTGCGGCTCGCCCAACGGGCCAAGCGCGGCGACCCTGTTATCGGCTACGGCTCCTATACGCCGCGCAACAAGGGCCTGGTAACCCCGGCCTTCAGCTTCGGCGCCCAGGTGGCCGAGGTAAAGGTGGATCTGGAAACCGGAGCCATTGAAGTTGAGGAAATGAACACCGCCCATGACTGCGGCACGCCCATCAACCCCATGTCGGTGGAGGGTCAGCTTGAAGGTTCTGTCCACATGGGCCTCGGTTATGCCCTCAGTGAACAGTTTGTCATGAAGGAAGGGAAAACCCTGACCACAACATTTCTTGATTATAAAATCCCCTGTGCCGAAGATATGCCGCCGGGGAAATCGGTCCATGTGGACACCTACGAACCGGACGGCCCCTTCGGGGCCAAGGAAGCCGGGGAAGGGCTGGTTTCCCCCACCGCGCCGGCGATTGCTGATGCGGTCTACCATGCCACCGGCTACCGCTGCATGGATTTGCCCATAACCCCGGAAAAGGTGCTCACCGGACTTGGCAAACTATGACCTACAATAGTCCTGTGAGAGGAGCTGCCAGTGACAGAAAAAAATAATGCTTTTAAGGTTGCAGTCATCACCCCGGGCGCTTCCCCCCCCTGCCTGCAGGCGGATTTCGGTGTTTGCAGGGGCTGCTCCGGCTGGCAGGCGATGCTCGATGCTGCCTGCAGCGGCGACCCCCTCTGGCGTCGAACCCCCATTCACTGTTCGGTTACCGGTCTGACCCTCAAGATCGTCAACCCGTCACCATCTGACTAGCCAATCCTCACCCCATAACTTCATGAGAACGGCCGGCTTTTTGCCGGCCGTTCTCATGAAGTTTGGCTCTCTCACCTGCCGGATGCATACGCTTTGCAGCAGGATTACCCACTCATTATCGCCGATCATCCCTGCCAGCTCCCTGGTTGGCCGCCGAGAATCACCCTGAAACCGATGCGTCAGGTAACCAACCGCTTAAAAGGATATTTATTCATCACCAGCAATCAGCTCCCGACGGCGCCACCGGAAAAAGCCGGCCAGCAACGCCGTCACCGCCAGAGAAATAATGAAGCGGATAACGAGCAGCAGGGGGCCGTTGGCACCGATGGCGACAAAGAGCAGGGTATCTTCAAACACCGCATGGTTGATGGACAGAAAGGTCATGATAAGAATCAGCTCATCTTTGCCCAACTGCCCCCGACGGGCACTGTGAATAATCAATCCTGCCCCGTAAGCCAGGCCAAACACCAGCCCGACGACCAGAGGAAAAGCACCGCGACCGGAAAGACCGATATAGCGGACCACCTTTTCCAGTCTGACGGCAACTCTGTGCAGGATCTGCAGATCTTCAAGAATCTGCATTCCCACCATCAACGGCACCACAATCAAGGCAATCTGCCAAACCTGCTTCAGGCTGCCCAGCAAACCTTCATAAATGATCTCCGCAACGGTCATCCTCGACCTCCCCTAGCCAGCCAACCAGCAGCGATGCAAGATAACTGCAACAATAAATCCAACACCAAGCCGCAGCACCACATAGGGCCAGGCAACAATGCCCACCTTCCTGCTGACCGCCGTTTCCACCACCAAACTGTGAGAAATGAGCAGCAACAGGGCAAAAACCGTTATCTGCGAGGTTTCCAACGCCAGCGGCGAGACCGCACCAATAGCTGCATAGAGATTCAGCAGGTTGCCCAGCACCACCCCCATGGCCGCCTCGCCAGGCAACCCCATCATGGCCATCAACGGCCGACATGCAGTGCCAATCCTCGACAATATGGCTGTCTGCTGCAATAAAAATACCAGCAGATACACGGGAACAATGATGATCGCCAGATCCCAGGTGGTGCGAAGGCCATTCACCAGGCCGCGAAATATCATTTTCCGCATCGTTCTCATCCCAGACTCCTTAGAACCGTTGAAATATCATAGGAAAGGGGAAATAACCAGCAGAGACCGGTGCCACCGCGCCAAAAGCACATGGGATAGAAACCTGGCATCTCAAGGACTGACAGAAAACCTTTATGAAATCAGCTTTCTCTCCACCCGTTGAACAAGACAGACGACCATCAAGATGAATCGGTCCCCGATCGCTGGTGACGGCTGGTTAACGACCGGCAACCCCTTTCACAAGCCGAATAGCATCGTAAAAGCTCAGGATTCCGGCCGGAAAAACCTGAGGACTGCGGTGCCCATAAAAGGACGCCGCAAGGACGCACATTACAGCGAAACGAAGACAATGGAGTTGTTACAACGCCATCGTGGTTGAAAGGCAGCCATAACCACCACAACCCTCAAGTCCTCCCTATTCTGATCTAAAACCATCTCTAGCGGTTGACACCCGCGAAATTTTAGGTCATTATCAGCTGGTTAAAAAAATCCAAACAGAATGGGGCGGCAGATGAAAACCCGACTTACAATTCTCTGTGAAAATTCGGTGGGCATTCCTTTTGGCGGCATCGGCGAACATGGCTTTGCCTGTCATATCGAAACTGATCACGGCACGTATCTCTTCGATACCGGCCAAGGTCTGGGCATCATCCAAAATGCCACCGTGCTGCAGAAAAATTTACAAACAATCGACAGTATCATGATCAGCCACGGTCATTATGACCACACCGGCGGCCTGCCGGCGGTTCTCCAGCGTCGTGGACCCGTGGACGTCTACGGCCATCCGGAGATGTTTCTCGAACGGTTCTGGGGTGCCGAAGGTGAGCACCAGCGATTTATTGGCATCCCCTATCAACGGAGTTACCTGGAATCGTTGGGGGCTCATTTTGTTCTCAATCGGGAAATGGTTGAGGTGGGGCCTTCCATCTATCTGACCGGCGAAATTCCCCGGCAGACCGCCTTTGAAACCGGGGATGACAACATGACCGCCTTCACCAGTACCGGCGAAAAACTCCACCCCGACCCCCTCCGTGACGACCTGTCACTGGTAATCGATTCAGATAAAGGGCTCATTCTGGTGCTCGGCTGTGCCCATGCCGGAATGGTCAACATCATCAACCACGTTCTGCAGCAATTGGGTCGTGAGCGGATTTATGCCGTTCTCGGAGGAACTCACCTGGGCTTTTCCAGTACCGATCAATTTGAAGCCACCATCAAGGTGTTGGAGCACTACCAGATAGAACGCCTGGGGGTATCCCATTGCACCGGCCTGGAAAAAGCCGCCCAGATTTACAGTCGCCTGCCGGAACGCTTCTTTTTCGCCTGTGTGGGGGCAAGTCTGGAAGGATAAGTACCATGTCAACAACTATTCAAAACATCACACACATCGGCGATCAACTGCTGGCTGGCGACCGCCTGTCGGTGGACGACGCCTTGTTTCTCTATGAAAATGCCGATCTTTTCACCTTGGGAGAGCTGGCGAACCGGCTGAACCAGGAACGCAATGACAGGACGGTTTTTTATAATATCAACCACCATATCAACCCGACGAATATCTGTGTTAACCAGTGCCGTTTTTGTGCCTATAGCAAGCTGGCTGGTGACGAGGGTGCCTATGAACAGAGTCTTGCCGATATCCTCTCAGAGGTCAGCGGGGCAGAAAAAAAAGGGATCACCGAGTTTCACATCGTCGGCGGCCTGCATCCCACATGGCCGTTCTCATTCTACCCTACGCTGCTGCAAACGTTAAGAAATGAGCACCCGCACATTACCTTGAAAGCTTTTACGGCGGTGGAAATTGATTATTTCAGCCAGATCAGCAAACTCCCGATTAAAGAAGTCTTGCTCCAGCTTAAGGATAGCGGCCTTGAGGCAATGCCCGGCGGCGGGGCGGAAATTTTTGCTCCCCGGGTAAGGAACAAGATCTGCCCTGAAAAAATCAGCGGCAAACGCTGGCTGGAGATTATGACTGTCGCCCATCAGCTTGAGATTCCCACCAATGCCACCATGCTCTATGGCCACATTGAAACCATTGAAGACCGACTGGACCATATGGGACAGCTCCGGCAACTGCAGGATCAAACCGGCGGGTTTCAGGTTTTCATTCCCCTGGCCTTCCATGCCACCAATACGGATATCCGCAAAAAGGGGGAAACCAGCGGTATTGATGACCTGAAAACGCTGGCCTTAGCCAGGCTTTTTCTTGATAATTTCCGTCATATCAAGGCCTACTGGGTCATGCTGGGGGAAAAAATCGCCCAGGTGGCGCTCCATTTCGGGGTCAATGATCTTGATGGCACGGTGGTCAAGGAAAGGATCACCCACGCTGCCGGCGCCCAAAGCGCTAAAGGTCACAGTGAAGAGTATATTCGCAATCTGATATCCCGCGCTGACCGGCTGCCGGTGGAAAGAGACACTTTCTACCATCCCGTTGACCGTACACACAGCACAATGCAGGCATGCCATGACTAGTCGCATCTCCCGGACAGAAGCCATCCAGCTCCTTGCTGACGAGGAGTTCTTATCCCTGGGGCGCCAAGCCCACAACCTCCGGCTGGCAAAGAATCCCGCACCCCGGGTCACCTTTGTTATTGACCGCAACATCAACTATACCAACATCTGCAGCTGCCAATGCCGGTTCTGCGCCTACTATCGACAGGAGGACGACCCGGAAGCCTTTGTCCTTGATCAGGCTACCCTGGCAGAAAAAATCACCGAAACCCTGGCCTTGGGGGGCACCCAGATCCTGCTGCAGGGGGGGCTTCACCCCCATCTGAAAATTCCCTATTATGAAGCGTTGCTGCAAACCATTAGGAAAAACTTTCCCACCATCCATATCCATGGCTTTTCCGCCCCGGAGATCTGGCATATCAGCACCCTGTCGGACCTTTCTCTCGAAGAGACCATCTGTCGCCTGCGGGATGCAGGCTTGGGATCGATCCCCGGAGGGGGGGCCGAAATCCTTGATGATCGGGTTCGCAAACATATCAGCCCTAACAAGATCGGCTGGCAACAATGGCTCCAGGTCATGGAAGTCGCACACCGCCACGGACTGCGGTCCACCGCCACCATGATGTTCGGCTCGGTGGAAACGGCGGAGGAACTGGTTGACCATCTGCTGCGGGTGCGCGAGCTCCAAGACAAAACCGGCGGTTTTACCGCCTTCATCCCCTGGAGTTTCCAGCCGGACAACACCGATCTGAAAGATGAGGTGCCCATCACCGCCACCGGCATCGACTATCTCCGGGTCCTTGCTCTTTCTCGGATCGTCCTCGATAACATTGACAATATCCAGGCATCCTGGGTTACCCAGGGGGCAAAAACCGCCCAGGTAGCCCTCTATTTTGGCGCCAATGATTTTGGCAGCACGATGATCGAGGAAAATGTGGTGGCTGCTGCCGGAGTCCATTTCCGCATGTCGCTGGAGGAGATGATCAGCACTATCCGAGAAGCTGGCTTTATGCCGGCCCAGAGAAACACGTTCTATGATATTATCAAAGAGTTTCATGAATAAAAAAAGGCCGGCATAAAGCCGGCCTCTAGTTTTGCACGTGACTGGTTTTACTTCAAATTATAAAAAACTTCCCGGCCGAGAAATACTCCCTGGCTGCCCAACTCATCCTCAATCCTCAACAGCTGGTTGTATTTACAAATTCGGTCGGTCCGTGAGGCTGAGCCGGTTTTAATCTGGCCGGTATTAAGAGCCACCACCAGATCAGCAATGGTGGTGTCTTCCGTTTCACCGGACCGGTGCGACACCACTGCGGTGTAGCCGGCTTTTTTAGCCATCTCCACGGTTTCCAGTGTTTCCGTCAAGGTGCCTATCTGGTTCAGCTTGATGAGAATGGAATTGGCCGAACCTGCTATAATCCCCCGGGACAAACGCTGCGGATTGGTCACAAAGAGATCATCACCAACAATCTGAATCTTTTTCCCCAGTCGATCCATCATCAATTTCCAGCCTGACCAGTCATCTTCATCCAAACCATCCTCAATGGAAATAATCGGATACTTCTCCACCAGGGCAGCATAGAAGTCCACCAGGTCAGCTGCATCCAAAGCCTTGCCTTCGGCTTCCAGGTGATATTTGCCATCACGATAGAAAGAACTGGCTGCCGCATCCAGAGCAATCATAATCTCCTTGCCGGCTTGATAGCCAGCCTGACCGATGGCCTCGACAATCAGCTCCAGGGGCTCCTCATTGGACTTCAGGTTGGGCGCAAAACCGCCCTCATCACCAACGGCGGTATTATAGCCTTTCGCCTTCAATACTTTCTTCAGATGGTGAAAGGTTTCGGTTCCCATCTGCAGGGCTTCACCGAATGATCCGGCGCCCACCGGCATGATCATGAACTCCTGAATGTCAACATTATTGTCCGCATGCTGGCCACCATTGAGAATATTCATCATCGGCACCGGCAGCAGGTGGGCGTTAACCCCGCCAATATACTGGTACAGGGGCAGACTCATGAAATCAGCGGCAGCCCGGGCCACCGCCAGCGATACACCAAGGATTGCATTAGCACCAAGTTTTCCCTTATTGGGTGTACCATCCAGTTCAATCAGCATCTGGTCAATCTCGCGCTGACGGGTTGCATCAAAACCGATGATCTCCTCGGCAATAACATCATTAACATTATCAACGGCCTGCAGCACCCCTTTGCCAAGAAAGCGATCCTGGTCACCATCTCGCAGTTCAACCGCCTCATGGACCCCGGTAGAAGCTCCTGAAGGCACCGCCGCCCGGCCTACCGCACCACTTTCAAGCAATACTTCCACCTCAATGGTGGGGTTCCCCCGGGAATCAAGAATTTCTGTGGCTGCAACATCAACGATAAACGGCATAGCGGCACCCTCCTTTTCATGTTTTTCTGCCCAGTCTTCTATGCAGACTCCGACAGAATCTTTCCTCTCTGCTATAAAACAAATTTTTCACAAAATTGCAAATTACAAATTATCTTTGGCATGGTTCAGCGCCGCAAGCCGGCAACCAAGCGCTGGGGAGAAAGAAACAACTCGATGGCATCAACAGTCGAGGGCACCACCAGATCAGCATGGGCAAGGGACAACGGATGGGCGCCTTCCGGCCCCAGGACGCAAATGCCCAACACCGCCTGCTTCAGCATTAGATGATCATTATAGCCGTTGCCCACCGCAGCATGGGTTCGGCTGCCCCGGGATTCAAGAAACTTTTTTTTCTCCAGAAAGCCGGTCCGGGAGGAAAGCTTGCCCAACCGCACCGGCAAGTCGGCAAACACCGCTGTTGCAGTGCCAAAAGTGTCAGCGGTCAAAACCCAGATATCCAACTGGCTGGCCAGGGAGATAATCAGCTGGCGCTCATGAGCACCCAACCTGCCGTCAACGGTCAGTGTGCCATTCATATCAAAAACCACCCCCGCAAGACTTATCTCCCGACGCCCGGGAATGGCAACTTTAATCATCGGCTGACGTACAGGGGGTGCAAATCCGTTGGAGGATATACTGGGACACACAATGCTTCAAGGCTTCGGGTCCCATCAGCGAACAATGACGTTTGGCCTCCGGCACCTCCCCCAGAACCCCAACGACAGCCTCACCATCTACTTCCAGTGCGTCATCGAGGGATTTGCCCTTAACCAATTCCGTAAATACGCTGGTGGTGGCTATTGCATAGGGACACCCATAGACCATGGCGGAAACTTCAATAATATGATCATTCTCCAGCAGGAGATAGAGCTCCACATAGTCACCACAACCGGGATCGCCGCCCTGGCCAACCACCGTTGCCCGGGTCAGCCGCCCCATATTGCGCGGCTTGGTAAAGTGGTCAATGACTTGTTCGTTCATCATACCAACCTCATGGCACTAAGGATTCTCATCATCAATCAGCACAATAAAATATTTGACCTTCATGGTCGGTTGCCCTGATGGCGCCCACCCCCTGGAGAAGATCGATAATTTTCACAACTTCAGCCGGTGCCAGGGCGCACAACACTGCCAGATCCCGAACCGTGCACGGTCGCCGTTTAACCGTATCGACAATGAGCCGCTGGCAATCCTGCTGCTGTTCATTGAGCCGTTCCCGTTCAAAAGGGGCGACAATTTCCGCCCGCGGCCCCCAGCGCCGCTGAACTTGATGGAGAAATGCCGCCGATACCGGCTGGGCTTCCCGGTAGGCTCCTGGACGGACGACCGTATTCAGGTGAATCTTATCCGGCTGCAGGTGGTGAATAACTTCGGACAAGCGGGCTATTTCCGTTTCATGATCGTTGATCCCACGACAAAAAAGGACCTCCAGCCAGAGGGCGCCGGCAAACTCCTGGCGCAGTGCCAGCAGGCCGGCAATAATGGCATCCACCGTCACCTCCGGTACCGGACGATTGAGACGGGCAAAAACCTCCGGCGACACGGCGTCAAGGGAAGGCAGGATGATATCCACCAGAGCTGCCGCCTGGCGTACTCCGGGATCAGCCAGCAGAGAACTATTGGTCAACAGAGCCACCGGAATGGTGGTCAGCTCCCTGATCCTCCTGACGATGGCTGCCAATCCCTCATGCAAGGTTGGCTCACCCGAGCCAGACAGGGTGACAACATCGCATGACACTCCCCCCGGCTGCTGGAAGTAAGCCGTTAACTCAGCATCAACAGCTGCAACTGGAGCATACATCTGCCGCTTGCTGGTATGGGAGGTTGTACGGCCAAGCTCGCAATAGAGACAATCAAAGGAGCATGTTTTGAAGGGGACCAGATCCACTCCCAGGGATAATCCCAACCGACGGGAGGGAACCGGGCCAAAGAGATAGTTCATAGACAATAGCCGACAAGTGGCAAAAGAAGGTAATGAGAGCGTTCCCGACATGGGTGGTGCCATTCATTCATCTGACAGGTATTCCTCAACCATCGCCTGCTGCTGATGGCCATGGATGATAAACCGCACTTTTTGCACCCCGTCCAAGGAGACAACCGCCTGCTTTATATCACTGCCCAGTTTGAAAATCAAGGGACAGACAGACGAAGAGGGCTCCAAGGTTATGGTTATCACCCCTCCGGCAGCAATGACAACATCCTTCACCAGGGGCAGGTCTTTTACCGCCATGCCGGTGGAGGGATCACGCACCATGCCAATGGCAGTGAAAATATCCTGGTATAAGCGAGATTGAGACATAAAAAACGTTCCTGGACAACACTGCTAAACAATGAAAATTGATGATGGCAGGATCATCGGGCTCGGCGGAGCGCAGGCCCGACAAACCATCCGAACGGCAATCAAAGCCGTCCGGGAGTCGCCGCAAGCGTAAAAACAGTCAGCCCCCCCCGGCAACATGCAGCGCCATACAGCTCAACATGGCCGGATGATTCATCGCTAAGCAAGTAGTTTTTTTTCCACTTCCTGCCACATCTGTCTGACCACCTGACCAACCGAACCACAATCAAAATCAACCACACTTTTGCGGGCCACCTGGGCCTTGTTGACCAGCGGCTCAAAAGGAATTTCACCAACCACAGGAATACCCCGATCTGCACAATAGTGGCGAATTTTCTGGGTATTGACCAGATTGATGCTGTACTTATTAATACAGACCTGGACCGGCACCTGAAAATGGCGACATAAATCGGCAACCCGCTCCATGTCATGGATGCCGGAAATGGTTGGTTCGGTAACAATCAAGACTAATGTCGTACCCGTGATCGCCGCGGTAACCGGACAGCCAATCCCGGGAGGGCCGTCACTGACAATCAGGGACAACCCTTCCTCCTGGGCAAGTTTTTTAGCCTGCTGGCGCACCAACGTTACCAGTTTGCCCGAATTGTCCTCACCAATACCCAGCTTGGCATGGACCATTTTTCCATAGGGCGTGCGGGAAATATACCAGGTTCCATTCACTGAATCAACCATGGTGATGGCCCCTTCCGGACACGCAAAGGAGCACAGGGCGCAATTATCACAGGCAAAGGAATTTATTCGATAGCCACGCTCCACGTCATGGGTAATCGCCGCAAAGCGACAGACCTCCTGACAGGTTCCACACTCGGTACACAACGACTTATCCATGGTCGGTGCCCGACCGCCGACAAAGTCTTCTTCATGGTACACCTCAGGAATGAGGATCAGATGCAGATCGGCGGCATCCACATCACAATCGGTCATCAGTTTTCGCTCAATCAGGGAGGCAAAAGCAGCGGTTACCGTTGTTTTTCCCGTCCCTCCTTTGCCGCTGACAATGGTCAACTCTTTGATCATGGTTTCAGCTCCTTGTGGATTGCCCACAACAAGTGGCGAAATTGCTCACGGGCTTCGGGATATTCCGCCACAAAAGGAATTCCCTTGGAATAGGCAAAGGCCAGATCACGATTTAAAGGCAGTTCCATAAGAATGGGAATGCCCTCAGCCCGACAGTAACTGACAACAGACTGGTCGCCACTATCGCAGCGATTGATAATCACCCCGAACGGAATTTCCAGCAAACGCACGACACCCACCGCCAGCTCGAGATCATTGAGGCCGAAAGGCGTCGGTTCAGTGACCAGCAGGCAGAAGTCCGAGCCGTTGAGGGTTTGGATCACCGGACACGAGGTTCCTGGAGGAGCATCCAGGATTACCGTTTTCCCGGCCAAGGCGCACTGCTTAACCCTTTTGATCAGGGGCGGTGACATGGGTTCACCTACGTTAAGAACTCCCTGGGCAAAAGCAACATCATCCCCCTGGATCTGGTGAACGATGCCGGTTTCGACTATCCCGATACGCTTTTCCCCCTCGCTGATCGCCTTCGCAGGACAGATATAGCGGCACACGCCACAACCATGGCAAAGTTCCGGAAAAACGAGCACCTTCTTCTTCAAAACCGCCAGGGCGTTAAATTCACAGGCTTTGGCACAATCACCACAAAAAGTACATTGCTCAAGATCCACCTGGGGGAGCGGCGTCCCGACCGCCAGCCGTTCAACAATCTCGGCATTTAGAAAAAGGTTGCCGTTCGGTTCTTCCACATCACAATCAATATACTGGGCATCGGGAATGGACAGGGCAAAATTTGTCGCAATGGTGGTTTTGCCGGTCCCTCCCTTGCCGCTGGCTATTGTGATAATCATCTAAGACATTCTCCTTATAATCCACCCGAAGTAAGCGGTTGAAACCTCCCGAAGCCTTTATGCATAAGGCTCAAAACATTTTTGATGGCCGACTGAAAGCCCAGGGACCCAAGAACCGTCCTTGGACGGCCATTAACAGATCTGACAACTGAACAAAGGCTGGCCTGGCCCCGGCCAAAGCCAGGGCCAGTCAGACGCATCACCAACAATGATGCCATGCACGCCGGCCCCGCCGGCCACCGAAAGCTCGGCCACGACCCCCACCGCGGGGCAGGCCACCGCGGCCAACACCGTAATTTCTCGACTCCCCCGCTACTGACAGGGAAGCATTAATCATGGGTTTTCCCATCGGTTGGACACAATAGCCCATTCCCCGACCAGTCATAGGTCCCATTCCTCGAGGTCCACTACCGTCAAATCCAGGCATATGATCACCTCCTTCAGCCACTTTGGTTACTACTGTCTTTCCAATCAATCGTGGAGATGGAGGCCTCAGTTTCTGCCACCACGGCCCATGCCGCCCCCCCTGCCGCCACCACACCCACGGCCACGACCACCACCCGGGCCTGGGCCAACAACAGGACCCCCAGATACTGCCATACCTGCGTGTGATTCAACATTCGGAGCAGCGCTCCCTGGCAATGTTCCCTGTTGAAAACGGTCAACCGCCTGCCGGACGGTTCCTGAAACACCGGTAACCACCTGGACACCGGCGCCCTGCAGCACGGCAAAAGCATTCGGACCGCAATTACCGGTCAATACAGCGCCAACCTCGTTGCTGACCATCAGCTGCCCAGCCTGGGTGCCGGCACCGCCCGATGCCCCTTGAAATTCATTGGGCAAAGCCTTAAACTCTCCACTTTCACTGTCGACAATGATAAAAAATTGGCAACGGCCAAATCGAGGGTCAACTTGGGCATCCATGGACGACCCGCTGGAACTCACGGCTATTTTCATTGTGCACTCCTTTCATTTATTAACGTTGACGACATACCCGCTCAAGATGGCTTGAGCTCTCACTGGTTATCCTTTTGTTGTTCTTGCTGTAGCTGTTCCGATAGCTGCTTGATACGGGCATCCAACTGCTCCAGGCTCTGCCGTAACCCGACAGCCTGCTGCTGAAGAAACTGAAGTTCGGCTCCCGGGTCATAACCACCTCCCCGGGGGAAACACCGGGGCACCCCCTGAAAACCAAAGCCCCTGCCACCAAAACGGCGAAATCCATAAGCATTGGAACCGGGCGTACCTGCCGTGCAATAACCGCGACCGCCACCGGTCATCGGTCCATACCCTTGCGGACCTGTACCATCAAATCCTGGCATCTTCATCACCTCCCTCACCTCTCAGTAGCGTATTCTTATCCACCACCAACCAATGGCCTACAAATTAGGGATATCTAACTATGGGGACAAAAATTTTTAGAACCGTTGTATCCGATACTGCTGCAGCTGCCCAGCCTGATATTTGTGGATCGCCTCAACCAAGGGAAGATCAGCAGGGGCCAGAAAAATAGGGATGTCCGCAGCCACGAGAATTTCCATCGCCTTTGGCCCCACCTGACCGGTAACCACCATATCTACACCCTGCTCCAAAAGAAACTGGGCCGCCCCGGTGCCGGCGCCAACGGAGGCACCGGCAGCCGGGTTTGCCACCCAAGTAGATTCACTGTTCTGCTCATCAAGCAGGGCAAAAAAAGGGCACCGGCCAAACCGCGCATCGATGGTACCGTCATTTCCTTCCCGCTGGACACTGAACGCAATCAGCATGCCGACCGCCAATCAGTGGTCATGATCATGACCGCAGCTGGCGGCGCCGGAAATTTTACCATCCAGATATGCCTGCAGGACATTACCGACCCTGCCGCCGACCCCGGTAACCACATCAATGCCAAACCCCTGAAACATATCGATGGCTTTCGGGCCCATCCCGCCGGCAATAATGACATCCGCAGCCAGGGACTTAATAAAAGCCGGCACCTGGCCGGGGACATGCTGGCCGAAATAGGGGTTTTCAACAATCTCGGTAGTATCAAGGTTATTATTGTCATTCACATAGGCAACCACATACGCGGGACAACGGCCAAAATGCATACTCATTTCACCATCGAGACCATTCATGTCGTTAGCAGCCAAAGCTATTTTTTTCATCACGTATCCTTTGTCATCAATACCATAATAATCTGGAAGAATTGAGCTCTTTAATACTTGTCCTCAATGAAACAGAGGTTCTGATCTCCCACAGCCCAGGGACTTTCATATTTGTTCAGAAAAACAAATTCGCACAGCGGCTTTCGTGACGGTGCCGATGAGGGCACTTTTTCCGGGTAACCGACAGGCATTAAAGCCACCAGAGAAACACCTTCAGGTACGGCAAGGACTTTTTCCGCTGCATCGGCATCAAATAGGCCGAGGATAACACTACCCAAGCCAAGGGCATGGGCTGCCAGCGACATACTCTGGGTCGCAATTCCAAGGTCATACATGAACCAGGTATCCCCCTTGTTGGTCGCTGCCTGCCCTTTATAAAAACCGGAAAGCTCATGTTTGCCGAGAATCGCCAGCACCACCGGCGCCTGCACCACTGCCTTGCGGGCTGGGTTCCCCTCGGGCATGGCAGCCACCAGCTTTTCCTTCACGGCCAAATCACGGACAGCAATAAATTCCCAGCACTGGGTATTAGCCCAGGAAGGTGAATACCGGGCGGCCTCAACAACTTTCTGCAAGGTTTCGTTGCTTACTGCCTGGTCGGTAAATTTCCGCACACTCCGCCTGGTCATAATGCAATCTAATGAATCCATCAGCCCCTACCCTCCTTTTAACCTGAATACTGTTACTGTTTGAAGGCTTTGGAACAACTCCTGCTAATCAGTTGCACTGCAACCATTGTCACTGCTGCGTTATGACGGTATGTTTGCGAACTCGGAGCAGAAGCTATTACGCCACCATTATCCTTTGGAACTATTACCGGTTTTACCGCTTCACTGCTTGTCAATAAACGCCAAACATTTATCCGCTATCTGCTGAAAACTTTTAGCCGCCGGAGAATCGGGCTCAGCAACAATAAACGGCTTGCCGGCATCCCCATTAACAACTATCTGGGGATCAATGGGAACGCCGCCCAAAAAAGGCACCTTCAACTCACTGGCAGCCAACTCGCCGCCACCCCTTTTAAACAGATCGATCTTACCGTCGCAATGGGGACAATGGAAGCCGCTCATGTTTTCCACAATACCGATTACCGGCACCTTGAGATGACCGCTGAAAGTCACCGATTTCCGTGAATCAAGCAAAGCCACATCCTGAGGCGTGGTGACAATAACACTGCCATCAACCTTTTTGAGGATCTGGGCAACACTTAGCGGTTCATCACCGGTACCGGGAGGCAGGTCAACAATCAGATAATCAAGCTCGCCCCACTGGACATCCGCGACAAACTGCCTGATCACCGTATGCTTCAGCGGCCCGCGCCAGACTATCGGATTGTCGACACTCTCCAACAGAAAAGCCATGGAAACCACTGCCAATCCCGGCATTACTTCCTGGGGAATAATTCCCTGCTCGGTTGCCTGCAGGCGATGCTGTTCAAGACCTAACATTTTCGGTACGTTGGGTCCATGGATATCGGCATCCAGCAGGCCAACTTTTAATCCCCGCTGGGCAAGGGCAACAGCCAGGTTCACGGCAACGGTACTTTTACCAACCCCTCCCTTGCCGCTCATAACCACAATATTATGCTTTATCTGAAGAAGCCTCGCATCGAGCTGCTCTTCTTCACGCCGCTGCTTCTCCTCCGGAGAACAGGTCCCGGCACTGCCGCAACTGCTACACGATGCTCCATCTGCGCAATCAGCCATTTCGTATCCTCTCTTTCTCAACCTGCTGTTAATCAGGGTCACCATTACCATTAATGGCTCCTGAAAAGCAATAGTATTAACCTTAAAAACAACCCAGCTGGCAGGTGGTAATTTTCAGTTCCAGCTCATTGATAAGATCACCAACCTGCCGGCGACTCAAGCCGCACTCAGCAGCAATTGCTTCCGCCTGGGCACAGGTTATCCGTCCATCCACATTGCGTTCACGCAGCATTTTTTGTGCTTTTTCCAGCATCACGCGTTCTCCCTAGACTCACTTCCGGCAACCTCAACGGCCACCATGATACTCTTCATCATGACATAAGATGCAGGTCCGACAACAGCGATATTCACGACAAGTCCGGCGACGGATTTCCCAACAGGGGGCAAACTGCAGCAGTTTTTGCAGGCCGGCAATATTAACCCCCTCGTCATGGATCAGCCGCCGCAGACAGCGAAGCCAATTAAGGTCATTGGGCGAATAAAAACGTTTCCCACCACGACGGGAAGGACAAAGAAGACCGGCCTGCTCATACAAACGCAACGTCCGCGGGTGGACCTCCAACAAATCGGCGGCTACCCCGATGGAGTACAGGGGGTAATTATTGTCCTGCAGAGGCATGGTTCCTAAGGTCTCCTTGCCGGCTATAAACAGTATCTCCACTATAACATGTAAACAATCATTGTCAAGTCAATAGTTTTTCCCAGGCTCGCCCGGCGACACCTTTGCATTCCCTTGCCCGACGGCTTTCGCTACTTTTGGCGCTCATCACATTCCGGACTGTAGTAAATCTTGGTGAACTCGCAACACTTGGCAAAACCTTGCGGGAACCCGATGACCACCAAAACGGCTCCAGATTCGAGGGCGAGGGTGCAAAACCGGGGGATTGTGCGCAAGGAACACGCCGCCATGACGCAGCTTACAGCACAAAGCAGAAGAATGGGCTGTTACAAAACCATCAATTTTGACTTGCAAAAAAACCGTGCATATCTTACCGTGGCAGATCAAAGCACAAGGGAAAGGGATAGCATATGAAAATTGGCATCATTGATGGTCAGGGGGGTGGGATTGGCAGCACGATAATCCGCCGTCTGAAGGAATCCTTTGGCGAAAAAGTAGAAATCTGGGCCCTGGGCACCAATGCCATTGCCACAGCAGCAATGATGAAAGCCAGAGCCAATCGCGGTGCAACCGGAGAAAACGCCATCGTTCAAAGCGTGCCGAAGGTCGATATCATTGCCGGCACCATCTCCATTGTCATGGCGCACTCGATGATGGGAGAACTGACGCCGGCCATGGCCCTCGCCGTGGCCGCCAGCCCGGCCGCCAAACTACTCCTGCCCCTTTCCCAGGAACATATTGAAATCATTGGGGTCAACAAGGAACCCCTGCCCCACCTTATCGACATACTGATTAAGGAGATACACAACCATGTGTGAAGTAAACGCGTATCTGAAAAAAACCACCGGAGAAAACACCCTACTGATGGAGCACGTCTACCTGATGAAACCGGAAGACAACAAGATTCTGCTGGAGAATATCTTCGGCGAACAAAAACTTGTTGATGCTGATATCCGCAAAGTCACCTTACTGGAACAGACAATCATTCTGCAGCCAAACCAGTAAAGCAATCCTGCCGCCGCTTCGGTTTGCAGTTTCCGGTCGGGTCAGAAAGCAGCAGTATTGTGCTGCTCTTAGCCCTCATCACCGGACTGCTCGATGTGCTCCTTAACAATGGCGGCAATTTCATTAATATCATCGACGATCTGAAACAGCGAAAGATCCTCTTCCCCGATATATCCCAAAGGCTCCATTTCACGCCTGAGCCAATCAATAAGGCCACGCCAGTAATGGCTGCCATAGAGAATAATGGGGAAAGGCTTCATTTTATGGGTCTGGATCAGAGTCAATGATTCAAACATCTCATCCAGAGTACCAAACCCGCCAGGGAAAATAATAAACGCCTGGGCATATTTTACCAGCATCACCTTGCGGACGAAAAAATATTTGAACGAAACCAGCTTGGTAATGTACTCATTGGGCTTCTGCTCCATGGGCAGGGTTATATTCAGGCCGACAGATTTCCCACCGGCCTCCAAAGCGCCTCGATTGGCGGCCGCCATGATACCCGGCCCCCCACCGGTAATAACCGTAATGCCCGCTTTCGCCAGAATATTACCCAGCGACCATGCCTGTTGGTAGTCCTCGTGCTCTTCAGTCGTACGGGCTGAACCAAAAATAGACACCGCCAGGCCGCTGTCGGACATCTTCTCAAAACCTTCAACAAATTCAGAGATTATCTTGAAGATGCGCCAGCTCTCTTCCAGCTTGAAATCATCGATTAAATACTGGTCATGATTATGAATGTCTATCTTGTTCATGCACTCTCCCGCTTTAATTGCGAAAACTGGTCACCGGCGCCGGCAACTGTCCCTTGCGCCAGATAAAATAATCACTGCTTTCCCCATGCAGCGGCAAAACATAAGCGTTGCCCAACAGCCCGCCCCAGGAAACATAGTCACCGGCCTGCTTGCCAGGCACGGGAATCAGCCTGACGGCCGTCGTTTTATTATTCATCACGCCGATTGCCATCTCATCGGCAATGATGGCCGAAATGGTTGTCGTTTTCGTGTCGCCGGGAATGGCAATCATATCGAGACCCACGGAGCAAACGGTCGTCATTGCTTCCAGCTTGTCAATCGTCAGGGTACCGGCCCTAACCGCTTCTGCCAGCCCAACATCTTCACTGATCGGAATAAAGGCCCCGCTCAAACCGCCAATGTGGGACGAAGCCATCATCCCACCCTTTTTAACCGCATCAGTCAACAATGCCAGGGCTGCAGTCGACCCATGGGTTCCCACCCGCTCAAGCCCCATGGCTTCAAGAATACGGCCGACACTGTCTCCCACCGCGGTAGTCGGCGCCAGAGAAACATCGAGAGAACCAAAGCGTACCCCCAGATTGCGGGCCAGTTCCTGGCCAATCAACTCGCCGGCCCGGGTTATTTTAAAAGCAGTTTTTTTAATAACCTCCGCTAGCTCATCCAGGGATAGATCCCGCGGCGCACCGGCAACCGCGCGGCGCACCACGCCGGGGCCGGAAATGCCAACGTTGATGACATTGTCCGCCTCCTGCAGGCCATGAAAACCACCGGCCATGAAAGGATTATCGCTGACTGGATTGGCGAAAACAACAAATTTTGCCGCCCCGATGGCCTGCGCTGTAGTGATTCCCAAGTCACGGATAATGCCGCCAATCTTAGCCACTGCGCGCATATTGATGCCCGCCTTGCTCGAAGCAAGGCTGAAAAAGCCGCATACTTTTTTGGTCTCCCCCAATGCCGCCGGCAGGGAGTCCATCACCGTCTGTTCGGCATAGGTCATCCCCTTTTCACAGAACCCGCCGAAGCCGCCAAGAAAATCCACTCCCACCTCACCGGCACAGCGGTCCAGTAGATGGGCATACTGCACGCAACGCTCCCGGTCCTGATCAGCCGCCCCGGTGAGGGCTCCTGACAATACCACGGCCGCTGGGGTGATGGTAATCCGCTTATTGATAATGGGGATGCCATAATAGGACTGGATTTTTTCCGCCCGCTTGACAAACTGGCGGGCAGTAGCAAGAATTTTCTTTTCCGTCCGCTGGCAGAGGGTGGAGAAATCATCGGAAACACAGGGAAGCAGATTGATGCCGAGGGTGACCGCCCGAATATCAAAATGTTCCTTCTCGGTCATCCGGTAGGTTTCATATACTTCATCAAGGGAAATGGTCTGGGACATGCGTTAACCTTACAACCACGGAGCAATGAAAGACAGTCAATTAGACCCGGTGCATAACTTCAAAGATTTTATGATGCTGAATCTGGATGGAAAGACCGATCTTCTCCCCCAGTTTTTCCAGCTTTGGCCCCAGGATCCCCACATCGCTGCGGGCACCGGCCAAGTCAACCAGCATGGTCATAACAAACACCCCATGCATAATCTTCTGATTGATATCTTCGATATTGATATTTTCCTTCCAGAGAAAATCAGACACCTGGGCAACAATGCCTGTTTTATCTTCGCCAACCACCAACACAACCGCCAAGTTTTTTTCATTCCCATTCATGATCATTCCCACGGGACCCAGGTCCCTCTCTTGCTGGACAGGCGAACCGGCGGCGCGCTGCACCAGCCGATCAAACAGAGGCCGGCAGCGCCGCACGGCCAACGCCATAATGCCTGACATGTCGCGGCCCTAACCAGAACCTCAGATTGCTCCTGCCTGCTATTTAAGATGAGGCAGCATGGCTTTGAAATCGGGACCTTCCGCTTTGCCGAGAAAATGAAAAAGCACCGTCTGCACCGTACTCATCAGCCCCCCCGCCTTTTCAATCAGCTCGCACCCCGTCTGCCAGTCCAAGGTATAACGGGAACCAACCGCGTCCCTGAGGACAAAAACCGCATACCCCTGGTCCAGGAGGTCGATGGCCGTCTGCAAAACACAGATATGGGCTTCAATGCCGATAATCAGCAAGTGCTTCCGCTCCAACTCTGCCAACCGGGTACTTATGCTTCCCCAGCCGGAAAAAACCTTCTTGGCAAAAGGTTGATAATCGTTGCCCAGAAGCGCCCTGATCTCTTCATTGGTGGCACCCAGCCCCTGGGGATATTGCTCCATCACCACAATCGGAATACCAAGCTGCTGGGCCATATGAATAGCCAGACCGGTCTGTTTTTTCAACTGTTTGATAACCTTGCTGGAAAAGGTATTCAAGATAGCATCCTGAAAATCAACAATAACGAGTGCCGACTCATCCTTGATGGGACAATAGGACCGATTACTCATGGCATAACCCTCCCTGCTGATGATTCTGATTGTTACTGCATAATGCCCAAAACCGGCTTGCCTGCATCATGGCCTCCCGAAGCAGGCAACACAGATTCCCTCTCTACGATAACCAGTAGATGGTTAGCACAGCTTCATCTTTTTGACAATGGACAAGAAAAGGATCGCCTGCAACCCTGTTACTGCCGCCGCTGATGACGCTCTTCCGTCGTTTTCTTCAACGTGACAAACTGCTCCCGGCTCAAGATGGAGCGGACTTCCACCAGGTAGTCCATCCGGGCCCGGTCCAGGCGGTCTTTGGCCTGTTGCGCCTCGGACAGGCAGCGCCGGGCATCCGACTCAGAAAATGAATCGGACTCCATCACCTGTTCAAAACGAACGGCACTTTTATCCACCTCGGCACGCAACTCGATAAAAGCAACTCTATACTTGGCATACAACGCATCAAGCCGGTCTTTCTGCTCACCGGTCAACTGTAGTCGGGCCACCGTACGGTCATGGTGCCACCATTTACCCAGCATTCTATCTTTGCTGCCTCCATCACGAGCCCAACCGCCCGCCGCCGTTGCCATACAGAGAATCACCATCACCAGAGCAATAACCGTCCTTCTCCACCTCATGTCTGTTCTCCTCTCTCTGGCATGACCATTTCGATCAGGTCATCCAGTTGTTCCGCATCCTGTTCTTCCCACACACCGCCACCTAAAACACCGATCCAGGCAGGCTCGGATGCTGCGCTTAGCGGCACCAGCTCGTCAACCATGATCTGCAGGCCGGCAGAATCGGCAAACAAAAAATGCTCCGGCGGCAATACCGCAAGGCGGGGAAGGCGGAGAGGAACGCTAACCACCGTCGCCACCAGCAGCAGGAGAATAACGAATGTAGACCAAACCGGCTGGCGGAAAAACCGCCATCGGCATTCCTGCCGTTCGAGGGTTTCCCACACGCGACTCCTTATGCGTTGGAGGGCCACATCCGAGGGTTCTAACGCCTGCTGAACCCGCATCCGGTAGCTGTCAAAAACCTGTTTCTGCTGCCGGCACCGGGAACAGGACACCAGATGGTCTGACGGCGCCGGAACTTCTGCTGTCCCCTCCACCAGCACCCTGGCCAGATAGTCTTCACAAGAGGACAAGGCGGTCATGCTACTCATGATAGTTCCTCAGCCAGAAATGATTGCATTTTTTTTACTGCTCGATACAAGTGGGTTTTGATCGTATTCAGATTCTGCCCGGTGGCGGCCGCCATTTGGGGCAGGGAGTAATCATCCAGAAAACGAAGGATAAAATATTCCCGTTCAGTGGGCGAAAGCCCATCCAAATGCCCCACCAGACGCGCCCTTTCCTCCCTGCTGATCGCAATGGTGAGCGCCGAGGGCTGCAGGTTGTCGGGAACTTGTTCAATGGCCGAACCCCGATTGGAACCATCAGCATAGTCACGCTCCTGGAGCCAGTTGAACTTCCACCAAGGCTTCCGGTAGTAGTCAATAATCGCATTTTTGACGACCCGGTAGATCCAAGTTTTAACCTGGGATTCCCCGCGGAATCCCCCAAGACCACGATAGAGCTTCAACAAAACCTCCTGCATGATGTCCTCGACATCCGCGGCCGTGCGCGTCCTGGCGCTGATCATACGGTAGATATCATGCTGCCAGCGCGCCATAAACTGGTTAAAGCTATCATGGTTCATAACCGGATTTCCAACCGCCGCAAAGGACCCCTCCCCAGCCAAGGGTTTCCTCCTTATAGACGCACACAAGCCCAGGGAAGTTTACCGTAGGGCAACAAAAGAGTTCGGAATCTCAAAGGGGACACCAGAACATCAACCCTGCATCGGCCACGGTCAGCGTCGGACCCGGGTAATCCGGGTAATGCTCGCACGGTCAGGCAAAGATTAGCCTGCCGCCCCCTACGCAACAGAATAGTAAGCCGGCAACAGATCAGCTCCAGCGTGGAAGCAGCCGGACAACCGTTACCGCTGGCAACGGGGACAATAATAGGTTGACCGGCCGGCAAGAACCTCTTTGACAATCACCCGCTGGCGACAGACAGGACAGGATTCCCCGACCCGGCCATAGACAAAAAGCTGGCGGGCAAATCGGCCCTCGCTGCCATCAACACTGGCAAAATCACTGATCGTTGTCCCACCGGCGGCAATCGCTTCCCGGAGAACCTCTTTAATTGCCTGCACGAGCATGGCACACTGTCTGCCGGTCATTGTCCCGGCAGGTTTCGTCGGCCGAAGAGCGGCCCGAAACAGGGCCTCATTGGCATAGATATTGCCCACCCCAACCACGAACCGGTTATCCATCAGCAATGATTTAACCGGTCGGCGACGGCCCCGAGCGACCTGTGTGAGATAGGTTGCTGAAAACGCATCATCAAGGGGTTCAGGCGGCAGAAGAAGGAGAAATTCAGGCATGGCACCGGGTTCGCCAAGAACGTGCATATCGACCATACCAAATCTGCGGGGATCATTGAAACGTAGCGAAAGGCCGTTGTCCAGCGACCAGATCAGGTGTTCGTGCTTGGCCGGCGGTAGCAATTGGGGAACAACCCGCAGCGAACCGGACATCCCCAGGTGAATCACCATGGCCTGCTGACCGGCAAATTCGATGATGATATATTTCGCCCGCCGGCGCACCCTGATGATCTCCCTGCCCACCACTGCGGCCAACCGTTCCGGGGCCAGGAAAGAACGCAGTTTCGACACCCTCACCTCGACGCCGGTGATCATTCGGTCACTCAGGTGGGGACGCAACGCCCTGGTAACAATTTCTACTTCTGGAAGTTCCGGCATAATTGGGTTTGTATTCTCCCTCCCCTGTGATAAAAAAAGGGGGGAGGGTTAGTGCCGTGCGACAGGAACCCGGCGCCTGAATCCGACAGCAACATATTGCTCATCCAGAGCAGAGGGGAAATACAACAGGATGACCATGATCATCGCCCTAGTGGATATGGCTGCATGAGAGTTGGGGGTCTTCGGAGCACCTGCCAAAACGGCTGTTTCTAGAAACCTGCGAGCTACAGGAAGTAGTTGACCGCATTCTGAAAAAGAGCCAGGCCCGGAGCCGGATCATCCCAGCGGCAGGGGTGGTCACCGGCAGCGATCTCAGGCCAGGATGGCAGCTGACTGGCAACCAGCGCCCGCTCCGGATGAGGCATCAAACCAAATACCTTGCCACTGTCATCGCAGATGCCGGCAATATCCAGCAGCGACCCGTTGGGATTATGAGGAAAGCGTCCATCAGCCGGGTTGCCTTCCCCATCAACATAGGTCAAAGCAATGGCATCATTGGCCTGCAAGCGTGGTGCCACCGCCGGCGGAACATAGAAACGCCCCTCGCCATGGGCTACCGGTAGTTGCAGGCGATCCAGGTTCTGGAGAAAGACGGAGCGGTCTGTCTGCACCTGGAGCTCCACCCACCGACATTCATAACGGGTGGATGAGTTGGCAATGAGTGCCGCCTGACGGTTGCCGTAGTCACCGTCTAAACCGGGAAGCAGACCCAGGTTGACCAGCACCTGAAAGCCGTTGCAAATACCCAGAACCAGTCGATCCTTGCTGATAAAATCCATCAGCTCCGGCCACAGGGTATGTCTCATCTTATTGGCCAGGGCATTGCCGGAGCCAGTATCATCGCCATAGGAAAAACCGCCGGGAACAACAAAAACCTGGCATTCCTGCAGCTGCTCCGGCCGGTCGATAAGATCGTTCACATGGACAATCCGACAGCCCGCACCACAGCGGCTGAAAGCAAAAGCTGTTTCCTCTTCACAATTGATACCATATCCGGTCAACAGTAACACCTGCGGTCGGGACATGCATGTTTCTCCTGATGATGACGGCCTCAGAAAAAGTATCCGATCGCCGTTGAAAAGTTCACATTCCCAGCCGAAAACGCCTGGTTCCCGGGGGGATTAATACCTAATAATGGGCAACCTTATATGGTTCATCTGGCCCAGACATACTTTTATTCATGAAAGACAGCTGGTCGCTTTGATGGAATCATCAAAAATCAGCAAAAGGCCGCCGGTATGCCGCCAGCAACTCGTCGACTGCCACATCAACACAGGCTTCCTCACCCTGGGTGATGATCAACCGCCCACGGTCACTCACGACGCCAAGGCACAGATGCGGAGAACCACCAAACTCCTGTTCAAGCAGTGACCGCCGGTCGGCTGCCACCGTCACGAGAAAACGACCCGGGGTTTCAACAAAAAGGAAAGGTTCAGGCGGCTGGCCGGCAGGCAGGGTAATGGTGCAGCCTAAACCATTGGCCATTGATGATTTGCCGAGGGCGACCGCCAGACCACCCTGGGCCAGTGGATAGAGTGTCCGGAAAAAGCCCTGTTCCACCAGCTGGGCAACCTTGCCATAAGCAGGCAGAAACTTGTCCGGCTGAACCTGGGGCACCATGCCCTCGGCCGCCGCCGCCGAAAGCAGGCCCTGGTCCTGGAGCAACCCGGCAAACTCGCTGCCGCCCAGTTCACTCCCGGTTTCGCCCAGAAGATAGATCACATCGCCCGGCTCGCAAAAGGCAAACGTACGCACCTGCGCCACATGGGGAACCACCCCCAGGGAAGAGATGAGCAGCGTCGGAGGGACAGAAATCGTCAGGGGCCGATCATCGGCGTCAAAACCAGAAAAGTCATTAAACATACTGTCTTTGCCGGAAATAAACGGCGTTCCATAGGCAACGGCAATGTCATAACAGGCCCTCGCTGCCTCCTTCAATTGCCACAAACGCTGCGAATCATGGGAGGAACACCAGCAGAAATTATCCAGCAGGGCAATCTGCGCCAACGGAGAGCCAACAGCAATCAGGTTGCGCACCGCCGTATCAATGGCCACCGCCGCCATGGCATAGGGATCCAGTTCAGCAAAGGCAGGGTAGAGGCTCTGGGAAACGGCAACCCCCCGGGGAGAATCAAGCACCGGCCGAATGACGGTCGCCACATTATCAACCAGATTTTTGCCCACCAGCGGCTTAAGTACCGACCCGCCCTGCACCTCAAAATCATACTGTGTACTGACAAACGCCCGGGAACAGATATTCAAGCGGGAAAACATCTGCAGGAAAAGGTCCTCGACCGGGATCGACTCCGGCAGACTCACAGGTTTGTCGGCCACCCGGCAGGCAGCTGTTTGCAGAACTTTGGGCGGCAGGCCGTTATGGAGAAAGTCCAACTCCATATCCACGACCATCTGCCCCGCAAACACCACCTGACAGCGGCCGCTGTCGGTAAACCGCCCGATTACCGTGGCTTCAACTCCACGCCGCTGCAGCAACTCGGCCAACGCCGCCCAATTCTCCGGCGGCACCGACATGGTCATACGCTCCTGCGATTCGCTGATCCAGATCTGCCAAGGGGCCATGCCTGGATATTTGGTCGGCACTTTATCCAGCTCCACATAACAGCCGCCGCATTCCCGGGCCATCTCCGCCACCGAACAGGAAAGACCACCGGCACCGTTGTCGGTAATACTATGATACAGTTCCCGATCCCTGACCTCTTTCACCAGACAATCGGAAAACTTCTTCTGGGTGATGGGATCACCGATCTGCACCGCCGTTGCCGGGCTGCCGCTGGTCATCGCCTCCGACGAAAAGGTGGCGCCATGAATGCCGTCCAATCCCACCCGGCCGCCAACCATAACGATATAATCGCCAGCCCGAGCCTGCTTGAGATGGCTGGGCTTGCCATTGAGCTGGCGGGGTATCAATCCCACCGTGCCGACAAACACCAGCGGCTTCCCTTTATAGCGGGGATCGAAGGTCATGAAACCCTGGGTTGTGGGAATGCCGGAACAGTTGCCTCCCACCCGGACGCCTTCAATCACGCCATCCATAATTTGGCGCGGTAGCAGTGCCTGGTTCAGGCGACCGGGAGAGCGGTACAGCGGTTGACGATCAGCAGGATCCGCAAAACAGAAACCATAACGGTTCAATACCGGTTTAGCCCCCATCCCGAAGCCGATCGTATCCCGGTTCACCCCGACAATACCGGTAATGGAACCGCCAAAAGGATCCAGTGCCGACGGCGAGTTATGGGTTTCGACTTTATCGGTCACCAGATACCGATCATCAAAAATAATTGCGCCGGAATTATCCACAAACACCGAAACACAAGGGTCATCAGCCCCCCGCCGGGCCCGGATGGCGGCTGTTGCACCTTTGATATAGGTACGGTACAGACCATCAACCAGCTCATCAATGGAAGCGGCAAAGATTGTATGCTTGCAGTGTTCCGACCAGGTCTGGGCCAGAGACTCAAGCTCCACATCGGTGGGAGCCCGGTGTTCACGGTTCTGAAAATACGCCTTAATGGCAGCCAGATAGGGAAGGTCAAGCGCCAGCGGCCCACGGCGTACCGGCTGCCCCTGCGCATCAAGGTGGTCAATGATCCCTTCTTTTCCCAAGGCCACCAACTGCTCCTCTGAGAGCTGCAGGTCAACCGTTGAAACCTCCATGCCGGCAGTTAGGGAAACCCGCGGAATAACGCTATCCATACCTCCATCGGCCAGGTAGCGAACCCGATCCTTGATCTGCACACGCTGGATAAGGGGGTTGGCCAGGGAGGCGGCGATTATCGCCAAATCATCATCACCCAGGCCCTCGCCCGCCAGATAAAAAATCTGGCTGCTGTAGACGCCGGCCGCCGCCGGCAAGCGGCGCTGCCAGCTATCCTGCAGAGTTTCCCTGGTGGTGGCGGCGACATTATCGGTAACTCCGGGGAGAAAACCAACCTCCAAGACATGGGAAAGCTCGGCCAAGTCACGACTTCGATTTACCAGGACCTGGTGAATCACCGGATTGCTCAACAGCTGGGCTGCCTGTTCCAGCTCAGCCGCGCTAAAATCCCCTTCAAGTGTGTAGACATCTGAAATACTTACCGAAAACAATCGGCCGGCCAATCCCAAACCCTGCAGCCGCTCCATGAGCCGCACGGCCCGGGCATCAAGTTCCGACTGCTGATAATATACTTCGATATGGTGCGCCATAGTCTCAAATAGGTCAAAAGTGTTAACTGGGCAGATCACCCATGTCCGGCTTCCAACAGTAGAGGATCGCTGCCGCAATCAACGGCTGCACGCTCCTCTTCACCTAATGCAGCAATGTGGGGCAGTTCCCGGTAGCACTCGCGATAATCCAGGCCATACCCGACGACAAACATATCGGCAATGGTGGTGCCAACGTAATCCGCAACGACCCCGTTGTTATGCCCCTCTTTCTGCAGCAAGACACAGGTTCTCACCTGACGGGCTCCCCGATCAGCAAGAAAATTGTGCATCTTCCGGAGGGTATGCCCGGTATCAAGGATGTCATCCACCACCAGAACATCCTTGTCCGCTACCGTCAGCCCCATCAGTTCTTCAAGCTGGACATGGCCACTGGACCGGTCGCCAAAGTAGCTTTTAGCCCGCATAAACCCCATCTCCAACCGCACTCCGCAGCGGCAAAGAGCACGGCTGAGATCGGCCATAAACGGCAGGCAGCCCTTCAACAGGCCAACCACCATGAGGTGCTGGTGCTCAATGGCAATTTCCCTCGCCAGCCGGGCAACAAGTTCCTCTATCTGGCGCTCATTCAACACCGTATCCATGATCGCACATCTCTCTATTCCACGAAAAGTCGACCGCTGACTGCACCATAGCGGCTTGGTAGCTGCACCAGCCCGCCATGAACATCATCCGGAAGCATCTGCGGGAAAACGTTGCAATCCTCCGTTGCTTTTTCCATACCATTATCAAAAAAAAATATCTACCTTCTATGATGAACCGGCAGCAACGCCTGGAGACAATGGCACCGTGCTCGTTTCGGCGTTCAAGCACGCAACCGGCCAGCACGCTCCCGTCATGCAGGGGTGGCATAACAAGAAGTGCGAAACACTCGTCCATGCGGAAAAACAGGGTCCCACGACAGACCTCAGCTGCAGGCCTGAAAAAAAAAGCCGGTTGCACCGCTGATGTCATCAGCGGTGCAACCGGCTTCCAATCGTTGCAAAGCCGCGCCCGACAACGGTGGGCGCGGCCAGAGAACGGCCGGTGGTCAGCCTGCGTAACGCTGCTTATAGTCTTCCTGAATAAGGCTTCGGCGGGTCTGGTTCTGCCACTCCCTCGGCGGCTTCACCGTGAGGATATTGGCGAGTCTCCCCTGGGCCTGCAGCCGTTTGTGAATCTCATACCAGGCACAGGGCGTATCTTTATCCACTTCGCAGGTCCCATCCAGCCGGGTGCCGCCGCAGGGACCATTGAAGACGCCCTTGGCACACCGGGTCACCGGACAAATGCCGGCGGTTTCCGCCAGAACACACTCACCGCAAGTACGGCAGTTCTCTTCAAACCAGCCAATATTGCGGTCCACACCGCAAAAGACGGTATTGAGCGCCGGAAACACCGGCGTCTCAGGATAACGCTCGGCAACAAACTGAACACCAACCCCGCAGGCCATCGACAACACGGCATCATAGCCGGCAATCATCTCATCTAGATCGGTAAAAAAATCATAGTTGCATTGACGTTCAATGACAAAATTATCCATTATCAGGTTGATATTGTCGCCCTGCAAGGCGTTTTTCAATTCCGCATTGAGGGTGACCACCTCTTTCTGCCCCCCTGCCAGACAGATGGAGGTACAGCCGCCGCACCCGACGTTCAACACCTTTTTGTAGCTCTTGACCATCTCTTTGATTTCATCCAAGGGTTTTCTTTCAGCTATAATCACTTTTCCCTCCGTTCATAACTATCAAAGTTTTGTGTGCCCCCGCAGCAAACTGAGGCGTTCGGGCAGGGTCATCATCTTTCGCTCTCATGTTTCAGCTTCATCATCTCCCTGCCAAGCTTGTCCTCAAATACCGAATGCTGTATGGCAATGATTTCATCAGGATGCTGTATCCTACTTGACAACATGACAACCACCGCAGGTCCGCGGGCCTGTCGTTTTGCCTGCTGCGGCCATGACCTTGTGACACCCGGTGCATGACCGGTGAAAAGCCTGCCGCAGACCCTGTCGGGCTTTCCAGTTGTGACAGTGGGCACAGCGAATTTCTGCGTTTCCCTCTTCCAGCGTATCTTCATCCAGAACATTTTCCCCCTTCTCGTAGCGGTGATGGCAATCGGCACACTCAAGTGCGTTCAGGTGACGTTCATGGGGAAAAAGAACTGCTGGCCGTTCTTTTTTGGTAAAAGTTTCCAGATTGTTCAGCACGATAGTCTCCGGTTGGGCCCACAGCGGCAAAGCAAAGGCGATGACCAGAACTGCACCGAACAACAAACCTATGCCGTAATTTTTTTTCATTGTCCCTCTCTCCTTTGCCATTAGAGCCAACTTTCTCCCCCATCCTGCTCAGGGAACACCCCCTGAGATCGGCAGATACCACGGGTAAAGTCGATCATCCGCGGGATATCGATCCCGATGGGGCAGTAGCAGCGGTGGCAAAGCACACAGTTTCTCCATACCAGTCCCTTGATTCCCTCAAGAAATTGGCGGTCAACATTGCCTTTTTTCTTATACAAGATACCCAGCGAATTAACGATTTTATACGAGGGCATGTACTGCGGGTCTCCCTTGTGGGCCATATACAAAAAGCAGCTCTCGGCACAGATGCTGCAACGAACACAATAATTCAAAATGCGCTTCATCTCAGGCTCTTTTCTTTCCAGCATTTCTGAGATTGCCGCTGTATTGACAGAGTTTTTTTCCTGCTCAGGCATTGAACTTCTCCCTTTTATTTCACTTGGTTATAGGACCAGACTCTGGCTCCCCGCCCCAATGTGTGCTCATAATGCATCAGGTAACGATAGAGAAAAAACAACAGTCCGTGTTTCAGCTTGGTAAAGGGGATGGCCACCAGCATCAGTTCCCCGGCCACGATATGAAGAATAAGCACCGTTTCATAATCAAACCACTGGCGGGTGGCAGCATAGCCGGTGAGAAAAGGAGCAATGACAATCAGGAGAATGAGATAATCATAGGCGGTCGTGATCACCCTCACCCGATAGACGAAGATACGACGCATAAAGAAAAACAGTCCGCCTAAGAGCACAAACCAGGTAAGCATATCGGCAACAAATTCAGGAAAGGTGAAAAGGCTGATACCAAAAGATTCGCTCAGGAGAATGTTATGGGCCAGGAGAAAAATCGGCAGAATAATGACACAGGCATGAAATGCCGTGGTCATTATGGTCAGCAGCGGGTGAACGCCAAAGATGCTGGTACTGATATCAAGCAGGCGAAGATTGCCTGATGACTTTATGTCACCGAGAACGCTGGCCGGCGGACTGGGAAGGGACGATTCCCTGGTGCAGTCATAAAATCGTCTGGCCTGGAAGAGCAGGCCGATAATGAAAATGGCAAAAGCGACCCATACCAGCGGCCCCCGGACAAAACCATAGATGTCGTACATGGTTACCTCCTCTGTATTCCGGCAGGGAAAAACACGCATCCCTGCCTCCCCTAACCGGGGAATAGTGTTCCTACACCTGGGGTCTGGGCAAGACGTTGGCTCGCTCGGCAATTTCCGGCACCCGGTGCTCCCATTCAATGGGCATCAGATGGACACCGGCCACCCCCTTCATCTCTTTGAACTCCTCAATCTGCTCGCAGGCAATTTTGATCCCCTCATCGGCAACCTTTTTCTTCTCCACCCCCTGCAGCCTGGTGATAATTTCATCAGGAACATCCATGCCGGGAACATTGCCCTTCATATATTTTGCCATACCGATGCTTTTCATCGGAGTTACGCCGGCCAGAATATAGACCTTCTCCGTCAGGCCCATCTCATTCGCCTGATGAACCCACTCGCGCATCCGCTTCATGTTGAAGATACACTGGGTCTGGATAAAATCTGCCCCGGCGGCCACCTTTTTGGCCAGCCGATGCACCCGCCATTCAAAAGGCTCGCCAAAGGGATTGGCGGCCGCACCGATGAACATCTTCGGAGCTACATCAAGATCATCACCACCAAGAAATTTCCCCTCATCACGCATTTTTTTAACGACGCTGATCAACTGGATGGAATCAATATCAAAAACCCCTTTCGCCTTGGGATGATCGCCGAACTGCTGATGGTCACCGGACAAACAAAGCATATTGCGAATTCCATGCGCGTAAGCCCCCAGAACATCACTCTGCATGGCGATCCGGTTCCGGTCCCGACAGACCATCTGATAATTGGGCTCTATTCCCTCCTGCAGCAGAATCATCGATCCAGCCCAACTGGACATGCGCACCATGGCCGTCTGGTTGTCGGTCATGTTGGCCATATCGACCATCCCTTTCAAATAGCTCGCTTTCTGTCTGATTGCCTCAACATTGGCACCACGAGGCGGTCCGACTTCACCGGTAAAGGCAAAGTGTCCTGCTTTTAACACCTTTTCAAGATTGCTTCCCGACTTCATCTGACATTCCTCACCTTTGATAATTAGAAGATATTGTCATCCTGGAACAACAGGTTCCTGGATCTCGGCAAGACCAGCACCTCAGCGGCTAAAAAACGGCCATCTTTTCAGTTGGGCAGACCGTGAACATTTGCTCACCGGATCACGTTCTCTCTGGATAACCCAGAGGGAGACACCTGGTTCCCAGGCATCGACACCCAGCTGAGCAGCAGCGCAAATATGAGAAAAAAATCACAGAACCAAGCCAGAAAAAAAGCGCCTGGCGTTACATGACGCTTCATTTTTGACCACCTCTTCAATACCGTAGTGAACTCGCTGAAAATCAGAAAAACAGCTCCCAGAGCGCAACACTTACAAACCATTCTGCTCTCGCGCAGGCTGTACCTCCGAAAATCCATGGCAATGGCAAAAAACGTTGACACACCTATTGCAACTTTCTGCTGGTGACGCCCGCTGCCATGGACAACAAAGCAAGGTAGTCGGCAGAGATAACCTACTCCAATAAAAAAAAGTTTGTCAAGTATTTTTTATTTTGTATTTTCAATACATGCGCCTGCCAGCAGCCCAGCCGGACATAACGCTGCCGGATCAGGGATGATCGTAATGGGGGGCAAGCACCAAAGCCAACAGCCGCCCATCATTGTTTTTTCTTGACTCGGAAGCAATTTATCTATATATGACGGCCAGAATAATTATCTGTTTTTACACAGCAAACACGTTGACCAATGTTCACTGGCATTATCGAAGAAATCGGCAGCATTGAATGGATTGATGTGCGCCACGGCTCCGGCCGGCTAGCCGTTCAGGGAGAAATCATCCGTCAGGGTTGTCACCTGGGTGACAGTATCGCCGTTAACGGCACCTGCCTGACGGTTGTGGAAATAGGCACTTCAGCGGTATCCTTTGACGTTTCTGCCGAAACCGTAGACCGCTCAACCATCGGCTTGCTGCAGCCTGGCGATCCCGTCAACCTGGAACGGGCGATGGCGGCCAACGGTCGTTTTGGCGGCCACATGGTTTCCGGCCATATCGATGGAACCGGCACCATTGCCGCCCGCAGCCAAGATGCCAATGCCACTCTGATTACCATCACCGCTCCCCCGGCCATCACCCGTTTGTTGATCGAAAAAGGATCCATCGCCGTTGATGGCATCAGCCTGACCGTTGCAGCATGCAGCCCAACCTCCTTTTCGGTGGCCATCATACCCCACACCCTCAACCAGACCACCCTTCGCTGGAAAAAGACTCGGGACCGCGTCAATCTGGAAAACGATCTGGTAGGGAAATATATCTATTCCTTTTTGCACCCTGAAACGCTGGAGCAACCCAAGTCAGCCATTGACCATGCTTTTTTAAAAAAGCATGGCTTTGCCTAAGTCTGCCTTGTCACGGCAGAAACTCGGCCGCAACCTGAAGAACTGATCTTTAACCCAGAGGAAAACAATGATTATCGCCAAAATTGAAGAAGCACTACAGGATATCAAAGAAGGAAAAATGGTCATCCTGGTGGATGATGAAGACCGAGAAAATGAGGGTGATCTGGTCATGGCCGCCGAAAAGATTACCCCTGAAGCGATTAATTTCATGTCCCGGTACGGCCGCGGCCTGATCTGCCTTTCCCTGACCGAGGAGCGGGCCGATTACCTTAACCTGCCGCCCATGGTCCAGGATAACACTTCACACTACCAGACGGCCTTCACCGTCTCCATTGAAGCCCGCCGGGGGGTGACCACCGGCATTTCCGCGGCAGATCGGGCCAAAACGGTGCTCACCGCCGTTGATGATGCCGCCGGCCCCCATGACTTGAACCGGCCCGGCCACATCTTCCCTTTGCGAGCCCGTAAAGGCGGAGTTCTGGTGCGTACCGGACAAACCGAAGGTTCCGTTGATCTGGCCCGCCTGGCCGGTCTCAAGCCTTATGGGGTTATCTGTGAAATCATGAATGATGACGGAACGATGGCCCGCATGCCGGAGCTGCAGGTGTTTGCCGCAGAACACGATTTAAAAATAATTTCGATTGCCGAGATCATTGCTTACCGCATGCGCACGGAATCGCTTGTCCACAAGGCGGTGAAAACCAATCTCCCCACCCGCTATGGAACCTTCGAAATCATTCTCTATGAAAACCAGGTTGACGGCCTGGACCACATGGCCCTGATCAAGGGCAATCTCGAAAGTAATGAACCGGTGCTGGTGCGTGTCCATTCAGAATGCTTTACGGGTGACACCCTCGGGTCATTACGCTGTGACTGTGCCGATCAGCTGCATACCGCCATGGAGATGATCGAAAAAGAAGGCCGCGGCGTTATCCTCTACATGCGTCAGGAGGGGCGGGGCATTGGTCTGGTCAACAAACTGCGGGCTTACTGCCTCCAGGAGCATGGCCGGGATACGGTTGAGGCCAACGAAGAGCTGGGGTTTAAGCCGGATCTCCGTGACTACGGGGTCGGAGCCCAGATTCTTGCCGATCTGGGTCTCAAAGAAATCCGCCTGCTGACCAATAATCCGAAAAAAATCATTGGCCTCCAGGGATACGGCATCAAGGTGGTTGAACGGGTACCAATGGAGATCGAACCCAACGAAACAAACTTGCGATACATGAAAACCAAGTGTGAAAAAATGGGGCACATGATCAGCATTCTCGACCAAGGCGATCCGCAGGACTGCCCATAAAACAAGGAGGTTATACTATGACACAGTATATTGAGGGAAACCTGCACCAGGGCAGCGCCTACAAGATCGCCCTGGTGGTCAGTCGTTTCAACAGCTTTATCACCGAACGATTGCTGGAAGGAGCGCTGGATGCTCTGCAACGGCATGGAGTAGCCGGCGATGCCTGTGCCGTCTACCGGATTCCCGGAGCCTTTGAGATTCCCCTGGTTGCCAAAAAACTGGCCAAAAAGGGAACCTATGACGGCATCATCTGCCTGGGTGCGGTCATCAAAGGAGACACCCCCCATTTTGATTACGTTGCCGCCGAGGTAAGCAAAGGCATTGCCCAGACATCGTTGGAAACGGAGCTGCCCATCGCTTTCGGCATCCTGACCACAGCCAACGTGGAGCAGGCCATCGAAAGAGCGGGAACCAAGGCCGGCAACAAAGGCTGGGATGCGGCCGTTACACTCCTGGAAACCATTGATCTTCTGAAGAACATCTGAGTCCCTGACCTTGATGTTACCAATAAAACCATGACCAGCAATCGACGGAAGGCCAGAGAGTTTTCCCTGCAGATCCTCTATATGTTGGATATCGTTAAGGCCAAGGATTGCCGGTCTGCGATTCAGGCGTTCTGGGATCATTTCGGCCAGTCATACGACTGCCTGGCCTTTGCCAATCAGCTGGCGATGGGGGTTACGGAGCACGTCGTGGAGATTGACCAGACCATCGGTCGCTGTTCCCACAACTGGAAACTGAGTCGGATGTCCTACGTGGACCGCAACATTCTCCGATTGGCTGTTTTTGAACTGCTCTACTGCCCGGATATCCCGCCGAAGGTTTCCATCAACGAGGCGATTGAAATCAGCAAGCGCTACGGCGACAAGGATTCCGGCGCTTTTATCAACGGCATTCTGGATCAGATCTTCCGCCAGCTGCAAACCAGTGAGCAGGAAGTCGCTCATCAGCAACCATAGGCAACATAGGGTTGTCCGCGGCGCATGTCAGCACTTATGACAACCTATTCCGGCAATATACCGGCGGCCCTGAAACCGGGAAATTGTTCATGACAGGCGACAAACCTTGACAAAAGCTGCTTTAAACACTATAGTTCCCTCCATGAATATGATGAACCGAAAGCGCACCGTGTTCAGCAATCTGGTCATAGCTGCCGCCTTTGTGCTTATTGTTGCGGCAACCTGTCAGATGCCGGCCATGAAGCAGCTCTGGAATCAGCAAGCCACCGGAATTCAGACGGCTCCACAGGCAAGCAGCATCACCTCTTTGGAGAATGACCGCTGCTCCCTTGATGCTTTCCACCGCCTGATGGTCAACATTCAACAACAGCGGCAGAGTCTTTCCCCGTCACACACCGCCAGACTGGCCAGATTTATCTGGCAGGCTGGTTATCGGTTTGACTGTGATCCCCAGCTTATTGCAGCTGTCATCCAGATTGAAAGCAGCTTCCTGAACAGGGCTCACTCCCACAAGGGAGCCCGGGGGCTTATGCAGCTAAGACCGTTTGTGGCCCGGGAGATGGCCCGCCGGCTGGAAACCTCCTGGGATGGCCCGCAAACCCTACATGATCCGGAAGCCAACATTTTGATGGGCACCTACTACCTGTCATCCCTGATTCGAGATTTTTCCGATCTGCCTACAGCTCTGGTTGCCTATAACTATGGGCCGACCTATGTAAGGCGGCAACTCAGAAATGGCCGGCAGCTGCCAACCAGCTATCCCGCCAAAATACTCTCACTCTACCAGTCTTTTGAAGGGAACCGATCCTAAATTGGCCTCGTTCAAACGAATAGGCCAACCCCCCAGACCACAATCAACTTCCGCCGCGGCACCACATCGATTGAAATAACAACGTCATTGAAATAGTCAGTCGGATTTGTTCCTCTACATCGATAGTCAGAGGAGTTTCTAGGAATTACACGACGCAGGGAAAGTACGATGGATCGTTTTTTTTACGAGAAATTTATTCGGTTCTGCCAGGATAATCAGGAAAATCTGGATAACATGAAAACCCTGGTGGAAAGCACCCTCAATACACCGGTGTGCATTTCCATAGCCTCGCCCGACGGGCTACCAATCATTGCGGTGAAACTCTTGCAAAAAGGAAAGATTCGCCACACCGCTGGAGGCTTTGCCACAATTCCCGCCTCCTTTGATGATGAGCGCATCCGGCTCCTGCCACTGTTTGTCTACGAAACGGAGGCCATTGACGACCGTTTTTTGAGCTATGAAGCCTGTCATATTGAGCAATTCCTTGATAAAAAAGGGGAGTATGCCAATTATAAGGAGTTTTTCCTTCAGGCTCCCACATCCGATAGTCCGGAAAAACAAAAACTGGAATACCTGCGCCATGTCTGTCGCCGGGTTCTCATCAACGAACAACCTGCTTTCCCCTTGCTGCATCCGGGAAAAGAGGAAAAAACCCTCCGCTCTCTGATCGTCTACCAGCTTGCTGAACGAATCTCCTGGTATTGCAACGCGTTAGAAATGGACCGCGAGATAGTGATCAACGCCCTTATTCCCACCCTGGAAGGCATGGTAAAGCATGATCCCTTCTATGCTGAGTCAGAGCTGGTGGAATTGTTTCAGCAAACCATGGTATCGTTGACCATGTTCGCCTAGCAAAAACGACTACGTGCCCCATCACCCCTTCCCCTGGCAGATGGCGGCTGGAAGGCTGCGGGTGGCAGGCGGAAAGCCCCTGCCCCTTTTCCTGTGAAGAACATGCCGGCTTATCTATCATCATCCGAGGTTTCCATGCATCTCCCCGTTACCATCATCGGCGCCGGTCTAGCCGGCTGCGAAGCTGCCTGGCAGCTGGCCAGACACCAGATCCCCGTTACCCTCTACGACATGAAACCGGAAAAATTTTCCCCGGCTCATGGGAATCCTGATCTGGCCGAGCTGGTCTGCTCCAACTCCCTGCGCTCAGACAGCCCCGAACAGGCGGCAGGTCTGCTGAAACGGGAGATGGAAGAGTGCCACTCGCTGATCATGAAAATTGCCCGTCAGACACAGGTTCCCGCCGGTTCCGCCCTAGCCGTCGACCGCCAGGCCTTTGCCCACCAAGTAACCGAAGCAATAACCTCACAACCGATGATTACGCTGGTCCGCCGGGAAATCAGCCAACTGCCGGCAGAAGCCCTGGTGATTGTTGCTACCGGCCCCTTGACCTCAGAACCGCTGACGGCCTCATTAGCTGGCTTGGTGGGAGAACAGCTTCATTTTTATGATGCCACCGCCCCGATCGTGGCAGCGGATTCCCTTGATTATGGGAAATGCTTCTGGGGTAATCGCTATCAACCGGAGGACAAGGGTGATTATCTCAACTGCCCGCTGACCGAAGAGGAGTATCTGCAGCTGGTCCAGACCATCGCTGACGGCGATCAGGTCCAGGCCCATGTCTTTGAAGATCAAAAGGTTTTTGAAGGCTGCATGCCCATTGAAGCAATGGTCGCCCGCGGCACCAACACCCTGGCGTTCGGCCCATTGAAGCCGGTTGGGCTGATCAATCCATGGACAGGCAGACAACCCCATGCCGTGGTGCAGCTCCGGCCGGAAAATCGGGAAGCCACGATGTTAAACCTGGTGGGTTTCCAGACCCGCCTCTCCTTCGGCTGGCAGGAAAAGGTCATCCATCTGATCCCCGGACTCGAAGCAGCAACTATCTACCGCTACGGCACCATCCATCGCAACACCTTCATCAATGCACCTCAGATCCTCAACCGCTGCTTCCAGCACCAGCAGGAACCACGGTTGTTTTTTGCCGGTCAGATCAGCGGGGTTGAAGGCTATATCGAATCGGCGGCCAGCGGCTTAAGTGTCGGCCTGCAGGCTGCCCTGCTGTTAAAAACCGGCGCCTTCGCACCTTTCCCCGAGACCACAGCGCTTGGCGCTCTGGCAAGCCATATCAGCAACACCCACAGCAAGAATTTCCAGCCGATGAATATCAATTTCGGCCTGTTTCCTCCCCTGGGTACAAAAATGAAAAAAGCGGCCCGAAAAGCCGCTTATAGCCAGAGAGCAATGCATGATCTACGCCTCTGGCTGCAGGAATACTCCCTCTGAAAAGACCAAGCACCTAGGTCAATGGCGTTGTCCGGGTAAAAAACTCAATCAGCCGTTCCAACTCCTCACCATTATGAAAATCCACCACCAATTGTCCCTGCTGCTTATTTTTGTTTTTCCAATTGAGAGCGACCCTGGTTCCCAGCGCCTGCTGCAGCCGGCTGCAAAGATCGGCGTCATATAAACAGGATGAAGGGGAGGTTGTCATTTTCTCTTGCTTGACATCACGCACCAGCTTTTCCACCTGGCGAACGGAAAGTTGCCTGGCGACGATGCGCTCGGCCAAAGCGGTCTGTTGGTCAACACTATCGAGAGCCAGCAATGCCCGGCCATGTCCCATGCTCAGCTTGCTCTCCTCCAACATTGCCAGGACCACGGTAGGCAGATGAAGCAAGCGCAACATATTGGTAACCGTAGAACGGTCTTTCCCCAGCGTTTTAGCCACCTCTTCATGGTTAAAGTCAAATTCATCGATCAGCCGCTGGTAACCCCGAGCCTCTTCCACCGCATTGAGATCTTCCCGCTGAAGATTTTCAATCAGGGAAACCTCGACCGCCTGACGATCATCAAGGGTAAGAACCAGGGCAGGAATCTGATCAAGACCGGCCTGTTGAGCCGCCCGCCAGCGTCGTTCGCCGGCCACCAGTTTATATCTCCCGGGCTGAGCCGCAGCCCGCACCAACACCGGCTGGACCACCCCTTTTTCCTTGATTGAATCAGCCAGCTCATGCAACTTCTCAGGATCAAACCGTTTGCGGGGCTGCTGATCATCAGGATCGATGAATGACAGGGGACACTGAATCAGTTTTTCGCCGGTCGTCTTGTCGGCTGTCGGCAGCAGGGCCCCCAAACCTTTCCCCAACCCCCTTTTTACCGCAAAATCACGTCTTTCAGTCATCTCCACCTCAAAAGCTCTACATCAATCACCAGCAACACTCATGATACTGGCCGCTAATCCTCTCGCCTAACATACACTGCGATACATCAGGAGGCTTTACTACCCCTGGTGGCTGAACCCACGTGCTGGACATCCTTTTGCTGCTGTAAAAACTCCTCGGTCAACCTGAAGTAGGCCTGGGCCCCCTTGGAAGATACATCGTACAAGGCGATCGGCTTCCCATGGCTGGGAGATTCGCTGAGGCGGACATTCCGGGGGATGACCGCGTCATAAACCAGCGTGCCGAAATGCCGGCGAACTTCCTGCTCAACCTGCTGGGCCAGGGTGGTCCGCTGATCCACCATCGTCAATACAATTCCCTCTATAGCCAAACGGGGATTGAGGGAATCACGGACTCGATCAACGGTATGCAACAGCTGACCAAGCCCTTCCATGGCATAGTATTCGCTCTGCAGAGGAATGAGAATGGAGTCCGCCGCCACCAGTGAATTGATGGTCAGCAAGCCCAGAGAGGGGGAGCAGTCGATAATAATAAATTCATACTGCTGCCGCAGCGGTCTGATCAGATCGGCTAAAACAAATTCCCGTCGATCGAAATGCAGCAGCTCCACTTCCGCGCCAATCAGATCAGGATTGGCCGGAATAATATCAAGGTGAGCAAAAGGACTTTGCCTGATCACCTCCCGCAACTGAACAAGTCCCAGCAGCGCATGATAGATGGTCAATTGGCCGTCATCGGCGGCATAGCCCACCCCACTGGAAGCATTACCCTGGGGATCAAGATCCAGCAACAGGGTCTTTGATTCAGCGATGGCCAGGGATGCTGCCAGATTGACGGCGGTGGTTGTCTTGCCGACGCCGCCTTTCTGGTTGGCAATGGAAATTATTTTACCCATCAGGATTCTCGCTTCTGCCAATCACCAGCAAATGTCTCTGCAGATCCAGAAAAGGGATGGCAACATCAATGCTCTCCATGAGCTGCAGTCTCCCCTGATATCGGGATAAGGCCGCGATAATATTCTTTTGCGATGAAGCGGTGGCGGAAAACACCAGTCGCCCTCCGGGGACCACCACCTCGCCCGCCACCGGCAGCACCACATCAGGCGCCGACACAGCCCGACTCACCAAGGCTGCAACAGGATGTTTGATCTCCGTACTACCATTTCCCGGCTGCAAATGCAAATGGATGACCATCACATTTTCCAGTCCCAGCGTTCTTACAACATGGTGTAAAAAAAATGTTTTCTTGCGCCTCGCATCCACCAGGTAAAAACGGTGGCCGGGCATAACCAGGGCTAAAGGCAAGCCGGGAAATCCGGCGCCGCTGCCCAGATCGAGAACCGTTCCCTCCACCCCCCGAAGACCGTGAATGAAAGCCAGGGAATCCAGGAAATGGCGGCTGACCATCTCCAGAGGATCATGGATTGCGGTGAGGTTATAGGTCTTGTTCCAGCGTTGCAAGGCAGCCAGATAGACGGCAAAAGCCTTTTGTTGATGAACGCCAAGAGAAATACCCAGCTCTTCGGCACCCCGGACCAGAAGCGCAATCGGAGGGGAAAGATCACTCTTCTTCATTTTCCAACACAGAAATTGGCAAAGAGCGTTTCCAGCAAATCGCTGTCCCGACGCTCGCCGGTCAGCTCCAGCAAGGCTCCACGAGCCTGATGGAGTTCATCGGCAACCATATCAAGCAGCGGTTGGGAAGTCTCAAGAAGGGTCATGGCACGCTCCAAGGAAACTGCCAGCTTTTCCAGCTGCTGTTTCTGACGCAGATGACAGACCACCTGCTCCCCCGCCACCTGGGAAAATTCCTGCTCGATGAGCGTCAGCAGGGCGGTTTTCAATGCGGTGATGTTGGTATGCCGCTGGTGGGCGATACAGGGTATGAGCGGACCATCATGGGAAAGCCATGCCCTGATCTGCGACTCGCTCCAAGCAGCGGGAAGATCGGTTTTGTTGACCACCACCAGATGGCGACTGGATGTCAAGCGCTGGAACAGTCGTTGATCAGCAACCGTCAGCGGCTGACTCTGATCAATGACCATGATAGCCAGATCAGCCTGCTGCAGCCATCTATCGGTCTGGGCAATACCCAGCTGCTCCAGCGGATCAGCCGAGTCACAAATCCCCGCGGTATCGGCCAACTCAACCGCGATGCCCGCCAGTTCAAACCGTTCACTGACCACATCCCGGGTGGTTCCGGGGACATCGGTAACAATCGCCCGCTCCCGCTCCAAAAGGGCATTAAGCAGACTTGATTTGCCCACATTCGGCCGGCCCACCAACACAAGCCGCAAACCGTTCACCAATGATCTGCCCTCCCTATAGGAGGTAATCAATGCTTGGGAACGCTGCAACAACGTGGCAAGCTCCACCGCCAGCGATATCTTATGGCTCTGCAGGCCCTCCCCAGCCAAACCATCGAGATCAACTTCCAACGCTGCCAGTTGCCGGGAAAGGGTCTCCTTCATGGCAGCCAGAACCGCTGATAAACCTCCGGCCAGCTGGGTTGCGGCCACCGCCAGTGCCTGTTCGCTATGGGCCGTAATCAGATCGGCAACGGCCTCCGCCTGCACCAGATCCAGGCGGCCATGGAGAAAGGCCCGACGGGTAAATTCACCCGGTTCCGCCAGCCTGGCTCCCCGGGCCAGCACCAATGCCAAAATCTTTCTGGTTGCCAGCCGACCGCCATGGCAGTGAATTTCAACCATTTCTTCACGAGTATATGATCGGCCGGCACGCATCCAGACGGCCAGAACCTGATCAACGGCTTTCATAGATTGGGGATCATGGAGCAGTCCCAGATAGAGATGAAAGGGAATAAAGGGATCGGGAACCGGGGTAAAAAGTTCCAGGAGGATGGCACGGGCGCAGGGACCGCTCAAGCGCACAATAGCAATGCCGCCTTCCCCGGCCGGGGTTGAAATGGCGGCAATGGTATCACCGGTAATCATGGACAAAGCTGTTTAGTTATCTGCCGCTTCCGGCTTGCTTTTCTCACGGCGGCGATAGCCATTTTTGGGGTAGATAATAATTTTTTTATATTCCCCTTCTCCTTTGCTGCGTGAACGCAACTCTTTATCTTCCTGGATGGCCAGATGGACCAGGCGTCGATCATGGGCATTCAAGGCATTGATGGTCACCGGTTTGCGGCTTTTTTTCGCTTTGGCTCCGAGTTTCAGTGCCAGTTTGCTGATATTATTCTCGTGGCGGGAGCGAAAACCACCGCTATCGACATAAATTCGCCCACCGCGAACCCCGTGCAGTTTATTAAGCAGATACTGGAGTGCATCCAGAACCTGTCCTTTTCGGCTGGTTAACACTGGACGTTCATTATTTTCATCTACCACCACATGGCAGTCACGACCTTCAAAACGAATCTCTATCGCCCCCACCGCCAGTCCCATCAGGGCGAGAATATCAATCAGGGATTGCTTCACGCCATCCGGGTTGATGGCAATGGCAACATCCTGCGTAGCAGCCATAGCAGGCTCGCTGACTGCCGCCGGGATTTCCAGCTGGTCGCCGCTTTCCGCCTGCCACTCCTCATCCGGCGGCGCTTCAACCGTTCCGACCGCCGCCGGCACAGACGGCTGCATAAGGTCTGCCGCCGGTTTTGGCTGCTCCTCCTTAAGGTCGCTGAAGGCCGAGTCAATCAGGTCCTTGACAATATCTTTGCCCTCTTTTTCCCGACGCTTCACCCGGATAATGGCTGATTTACCACCCAATAAGCCGAATATTTTTTTCGAATCCTGCCTAATCACTTCATAGTCCAGCTCATCTGCTGAAGTATTGAACTGGAGACAGGCCTTTTCCACTGCCTCAGCAACCGTTTTTCCTTCTATATTTTTTTGCATCCAACTCTTCTCCGTAAAACCATTCCTGCTCGGCAGCTGGCTACTGCCGCCACAAGCGGTCCACCGTCAGCACTCGCACGTCACAAGGCTATTTTACCGTGGCTTTTTTCATCACCATGTACTGCTGACCGATCGACAGGAGATTGTTCACCAACCAGTAAAGCACCAAACCGGCTGGAAAGCTCAGGAACATGAACGTAAATATGATCGGCATGAACATCATCATTTTGGCCTGCATCTGATCGCCCGTCGACGGGGTCATTTTCTGCTGCAGAAGCATGGTCGCCCCCATGAGAATCGGGGTCACATAATAGGGATCTTTGGCCGCCAAATCCTGAATCCACCAGAAAAAAGGTGCATGTCGAAGTTCAATGGCAACCATCAGCCCCCGGTAAAGGCCAAAGAACACCGGAATCTGGGCTACCATCGGCAGACAACCACCAAAAGGATTCACTTTATGGGTGCGATAGAGATCCATCATCTCTTTCTGTTGGCGGGCTTTATCATCCTTGAACTTTTCTTTTAGTTTAGCAAGTTTTGGCTGCACCTCTTTCATTTTGCCCATCGACTGGTAGCTTTTCTGGGAAAGAGGATAAAACACCAGCTTGATCAGGATGGTAACCAGAATAATGGCCACCCCGTAATTATGCACATAACGGTAAAAAAGGTTGAGCAGCTGCACCAGAGGCCGGGCAATAACGCCAAACCAGCCAAAATCAACCGACTTCTCCAGATTCTGACCCAGGGTCTTCAGGTAGGACGTTTCCTTGGGACCGACAAAAACGCGAAACTGGCCGGCACCATCAAGCTGCAAACCAGTTTCAACAATGTGCATGCTCGGCTTCTCAATCGCACCAACAGAACGCCCGGAACTTTCCGGGTGCAGAGGCATGATCGCGGCCATAAAGTATTTGGTGGTATAGCCGATCCAACTTACCGTACCGTCAAGCTCCATTTTCTTGATATTTTTCTGTTTTTTAGACTGCTTGAACAGCTTGCCGTTGACATAGGCTAAAGGGCCGCTATAGACATAGGTCTTCTCTTTCGCTGCCGACTCGAAAAGCTCATGTGACCATGCCAGGCTGGTGGTGGCCAAGGCCGCAGGACTACCATCGGAAGCTCGCAGTTCATAAAAAAGATCAAAATAGTATTCCCCGGGGTAAAAAACATATTTTTTCACCACCTGTTGACCGTTTGGCAAGGGATGGGTGAGCACCAACTCCTGCTGCCGGTCAATAACCTCAAGCTGTCCGCTCACGCCAGCTGCCGGCTGGTAGACAAACCGCCGGTCGCTGAACTGCTGATCTCCCAGAGATAACGTTCCCGCAAGGGGATAATAGGCCGGGTCGACAACGGTGGCCATCTCCAGACGGGCGCTGGTCGGTGAAACACTCTCTTGGTAATGTTGCAAGGTAAATTTTTTCACCACCCCGCCGGCAGTATCAATAACACACTGATATGCCGGGGTTTCAATGGTGACCTCACGGCCGCTCGATGCCGGCACGCTACCGGCACCTGCCGCCAGGGGGGAGGCACTTGAACCCGCTGGCAGCACCTTAGTCAGATCGTCTGCAACGTCGGGCTTTGCCTGCTCGGCAACGACCTCCACCGGGGCCGGAGGAGTTTTTTTTGCCGGGGGAAAGATAAACTGCCAGCCCAGAAGGACAGCCAGTGATAAGGCAACAGCCAGAATGGTCCTTTTTTCCATAAAAACTCCACATTGATGATACTAATCAGAATTGCAGCAGCTGAACATAACACTCAGCCGCTCTTCAGGCTCCACGTGCTTATGCCGGATCAATACCTCCGGGAAACAGTGGATTGCAGCGCAAGATTCTCAGACAGGCCTTTAAGCTCCCCCTAACGATACCATAGCGGTCAATCGCATCAAGGGCATACTGGGAACAGGAAGGAACAAAGCGGCAGGAATGACCAACATAGGGTGATAAAAAAAAACGATACCCTCGGATGGGCAGGCAGTAAAGCTTTTTCAGCATCATGAAACGTTTTCTACAGGATTATGCTGCTTTCTCATCTGCTGCAAAAGGGGCATCATCTCCCGGGCGACATCCGTCAGGGATTGAATGGAGCACTTTCTTTTGACGACAATGGAATAATCTACCCCCGGAAGAAAAAGAGCTTTATGCAATCGATAAAATTCTCTGAGCAGCCGTTTGAGCCGGTTCCGCTTTACTGCCTTGCCAACCTTTTTACTGACCGTCACCCCAAATCGAACCCGGCCGGTATCCTGAACCAGGTAAAAAAAAAGCAGATTTTTGCTGCTTCTTTTTTTGCCGGCAGCAAAACACTGTTGATAATCAGAACGCTTGAGCATCCTTTCCTGGGAAGAAAAACCCTGCGATTTCATTATGTTCTAGAGCGTCAGACGTTTTCTTCCTTTCTGTCTTCTCCGTTTGATAATGAGCCGACCGGCGGCCGTACTCATCCGCTTACGAAAGCCATGGGTTCTTTTCTTTTTCAGATTGCTGGGTTGAAACGTCCTTTTCATGGTTATCGATCACCTTTCTTTTCGGGGTGCTGGATCAGAGATCTTTTCATGGCACCGTCTATCTCTTGCCCCTGAAATCGTGTAAAACAGCACGGAAAAAAGGGGTATTCACTCATACCCCTTCACATATGCAATGGTAGTCCCAACGGGACTCGAACCCGTGTCTCCGCCGTGAGAGGGCGATATCCTAGGCCACTAGACGATGGGACCACATGTGGCTGGGGGACCAGGATTCGAACCTGGGTTGACGGAGTCAGAGTCCGTAGTCCTGCCGCTAGACGATCCCCCACCCGGAAAAAACGTCGGCGAACTTACCACCAAATAACCTGTTTGTCAAATGATAATTCAGTGGCCCCTCGCCTCGCTGCCGCGGGCGAAACAACATAAGGTGAAGCGCAAAATCGCCGTGTCTGAATCCAAAAAAGGGCAACCAAGCGGACAGAGGTTACAGCTTAACAAAAACGAAGGCGTTGGTATAATGCCATTCTCTTTAATCAGATATCGAGATTTGATACCAGCAAAGCGTTGTCCTCGATAAAACTACGCCGGGGTGCTATCTGATCTCCCATTAAAACCGTAAAGATATCATCTGCTTCCACATCATCTTCAACCCGTACCTGTAGAAGTTTGCGGGTTTCCGGATTCATGGTTGTCTCCCACAGCTGGCCTGGGTTCATCTCTCCAAGACCCTTGTAACGCTGAATGGAAATACCCCCTTTACCAATTTCAAGAATTTTAAGCAGCAGCTCCTCTTTGGTGCCCACCTCGAGAAAACCGTTTTTATAAGTGAGCGAAAACGGCGGCGTTTCCATCTGCTTCAAGGCGCTATTGAGATCCAGCAGCGTTTCATACTCAATGCACTTTATCAATCGCACATCCAAAGGAAAAAGCCGTTTACTGACCATATCAGCGATCGTCAATTTAGTAACATTACTTTCCTCATCGAAGGAAAACTCCTTGACCTCCATCTGATGATCAACCAGTACCTTGATCAGCCGTTTGATTTTTTGTTCGTCCTGCAAATCCTTGCGGCTGATGATCCCATTTTTCATCAGCAACTTAATGAAGGCAGCGGAGTACCCTTTTTTCATCAACCGATCAATATAATATTTATAGGAAACCAGCTTCAATAGCATCTGCACAAGGTTTTTTCCCCTGATTTCCTGACCGGTTGTCTGGATGGTTACCACCATGTCATCGGTATTGTGCTTGATAATAAACTCATTCAGTTCTTTGTCGGTACTGAGATATTCAGAAGACTTGCCCCTGCTGACCCGGTAAAGAGGCGGCTGGGCAATATAAAGATGCCCCTTTTCAACCAGTGAGGTCATCTGCCGGAAAAAGAAGGTCAGGAGCAGGGTTCTGATGTGGGAACCGTCGACATCCGCATCCGTCATGATGATAACCCTGTTGTAGCGCAACTTATCAAGACTGAACTCATCCGGGCCGATGCCGGTTCCCAGGGCGGCGATCAGGGTCTTGATCTCCTCGCTGGTGAGCATTTTATCAAAACGGGCTTTCTCGATATTCAATATTTTACCCTTCAGGGGTAAAATCGCCTGATTTTTCCTATCCCGACCCTGCTTGGCTGATCCCCCAGCTGAATCCCCCTCGACAATAAAAATTTCAGAAAAGCTGGCATCCTTCTCCTGGCAGTCTGCCAACTTACCCGGCAGCATGGAGGATTCCAACAGTCCTTTGCGACGGGTCAGTTCACGGGCTTTCCGGGCCGCTTCTCTTGCTCTGGCGGCATCGACAACCTTTTGCACCACCGCATTGGCCACCGCCGGATTTTCCTCGAGAAAATCCGCCAGATGCTCATTAACGAGTGACTCCACCAGCCCCTTTACTTCACTGTTACCCAACTTTGTTTTGGTCTGACCTTCAAACTGTGGATCGGGAATTTTGACGCTGATAACCGCTATGAGTCCCTCACGGATATCATCACCACCGATATTGACCTTTTTTCCTTTCAAGATATTTTTGGCATTGATATAGGCGTTAACGGTCCTCGTCAAGGCCGCCTTAAATCCTATCAGATGGCTGCCACCTTCATGGGTATTGATGTTGTTGGCAAAGGTAAACAGCTGTTCCTTATAGCCGTGGTTATACTGCATTGCCACTTCTATTTCGATATTTTCCCGCTGACCGCTGATGTAAATCGGTTTTTTATGCAATGGTGATTTATTAATGCCCAGATATTCAACAAAGGAGCTGATTCCCCCTTCGTAGAAAAATTCTTTCTTTCTTCCACCATTCCGTTCATCTTCAACAAGAATCCTGATGCCGGAATTAAGAAATGCCAATTCACGTAAACGCCGGGTAATGATATCGAAATTGAAGATGGTATTTTCGAATATTTCCGCATCAGGCTTACAACGAACCAATGTTCCTGATCGTTTGGTCTTCCCAATGATTGTCAGGTCCGTTTTCCGCACACCCCGCTCATATCGCTGGGTGTAGACATTCCCGTTGCGTCGGATTTCAACCTCAAGAAATTCGGTCAGCGCATTAACAACGGAAACTCCGACCCCATGTAAGCCGCCGGATACCTTGTAAGCCGTATCTTCAAATTTACCACCGGCATGCAGCTTGGTCAGTACCAGTTCAACCGCTGGCATGCCGGTTTCCACATGCATGTCAACCGGTATTCCCCGGCCGTCATCCTCTACAGTTACCGAATTATCCACATGAACAATAACTGATACATTATGACAGTATCCGGCCAGTGCTTCATCAACACTATTATCCACCAATTCATAAATCAGATGGTGGAGGCCGCCGACATCCGTACTGCCGATATACATGGAAGGACGTTTCCGAACCGCTTCCAGTCCCTCAAGTATTTTTATATTTTTAGAACTGTACTCTTTTGACATTGATATTCCTTATGTTTCCATCTGCAACCACCATCCACGCGCGGCCACCAATTATTTATTTTTTCTACGTTCGTTCCAGATCAGAGGGAATTCCGTGATTGTCTAGCTTTTCATAGGCATAATACCGTTAATAAAATTATCACTTCCATGCTCTTTCAAAATACACGGATGCATGCCGCTGCTCATCATAATATCAATATCCGTCGTGGCCACCACCTGAAGGAAATCAAGCAGGTAACGAATATTAAATGACACATTAACAGGTTCTCCTGCATAATTGATAGCCATATCTTCGCGGGCATGGCCCATTTCAGGATTATTAATACTAACCGTCAGATTATCGGTGGCAAAATGCATGGCAATGCCCTTGTATTTATCGTGAGCCAAAATATTCATCCGACGGAGAATCTGCAGCAGGGCATCCTTATTGATGGTTATCTCATGGATAAAACTAGTGGGAATCATCTTCCGGTAATCGGGAAAACTTCCCTTCAGCATCCGGAGAATAAGAATAAAATTTTCTCCCCGCACATGAACATCGTTGCCGGCAAAACTCATTTTCAACGTTTCTGAATCGGCAAAAACATTTTTAATTTCCACCAGGCTTTTTCGGGAAAATATCCGCCGCTCTCCAAGAGTTATCTGACCCCCGACCTTGTCAGTTTTAGCCACGGTTACCCGGTGACCATCGGTGGCAATGAAGGCCAGCATATTTTTTTCATCGTCATCAGCAGATTCCTTTTCCTGGGGGGTAAGCTCTACATATACACCCTCAAGATTGTAACGGGGATCCGGAATCCGGGCAACGGAAAATACGGTCCTATCGATTATTTTTTTGACCGTTTCGGCCTGAAGATAAAAATGTTCATCCGGTGAGGTAAAATCAATAACCGGAAAATCTTCCGGATTTGCACTGACAATATGAAAAAAACTTTTCTTTCCTTTGATGGTTACAAGATTATCATCACTGTTTTTTTGCAGAAGAATATCTTCATCATCAAAACTCTTGATAATTTCAAAAAGTTTTTTACCATTAACGCAGATGGTACCTGGTTTGGAAAGGGTAATGGGAACCGTTGCCCTGGCACTGCAATCAATATCATAGGCAGTAATAAAGGCGGTGGATTCATTCGTTGTAAAAAGAATGTTATGGGAATGTTGTAATGCTGATGTTTTTTCCAAAATATATTGAATTTTTTGTAAACTGTTAACCAAATTATTTTTTGTTATTGTTATTTCCATAATATTTTTCCTTTAAGAATTAACTAAACCAGTAATAGTAATAAAAGCTGTTAATTTGTGAATAACAATCATAAGTTACTAATTATATAGAGAAATACCTGTTTAATTTGCTGTGTATAACAAAACGGATAAAATGGTATTTTATTATTATCTTCGCATTTTCAGGGTTGTTCTATTTTTTCAACATCTATTCCACACAGATTGCAAATAACCTGCACAGGATTATCAACACGGGTTAATGACTGTTTTTAAGCATCAGGGTTATTTTATCAATCACTTCCTGAAGTGCTGGTTGCTCCTTCAGTTGACCGGCAATCTTTTTTTCAGAATAAATGACGGTAGAGTGATCTTTGCCGCCGAATTTATCGGCAATATCAGGATAGGAGCAGTTGGTTAATTTCCGCGATAGATACATGGCTACCTGACGGGGAACAACCACATTCCGAGTTTTTTTACGTGATCGAATATCAGAGGTTTTCAGGCGATACACCTCCGCCGCAGCAGTAATGATATCCTCTACCGTGATCACTTTATCTTCCAGTTTAATGATGTCTTTCAACACTTTTTTGACAAAATCGATGGTTATCTCCTGCTTGTTTTCAAACGAAGAAAAGGCAGCTATCCTCAACAATGCCCCCTCAAGGGTGCGAATATTGGATGAAACATTTTCAGCCAGGAAAAATGCCACATCGGTATTTAAAATAAGATTTTCCTGATTGGCTTTGGTAATCAGTATGGCGACCAGCGTTTCATTATCAGGCGGTTGAATATCCGCGATCAGCCCCCACTCAAAACGGGTCCGCAAACGATCTTCCAGTTTGGGAATGTCCATGGGAAACTTGTCACTGGTGAGGACAATCTGTTTGTGACTTTTGTAAAGCGCGTTGAAGGTATGAAAAAATTCCTCCTGGGTACGCTCCTTGCCGGCAATAAACTGGATATCGTCGATCAGTAGAACATCAATTTGCCGATATTTATTTCTGAATTTCGGCATCTTGTCTTCTTTGATGGCGCTGATCAGATCATTGGTAAAATCTTCCGATGTTACATAATGCGTTTTTAACCGGGAATTGTAGCGGCATATGTGGTTGCCGATGGCATGGAGCAGATGGGTTTTGCCCAAACCGGCGCTGCTGTAAATAAAGAGTGGATTATAACTGGTACCCGGCTGTTTGGCAACCGCCAGAGCGGCGGCATGGGAAAATTCATTGGAAGGACCGACAACAAACTCGGCAAACGTGTATTTAGGATTGAAGAGAGAATGGGCCCCGTTGCTGGCCGGGGGCTGTTCAGGAACCTTGCTATCCGGTTTACCATCGTTGTTTTTCAGATAATTGGGGGTCTTCTTGGCCACCTTGCAGGTGACCTTGAGTGATTGTCCGGTAATGGCCTCAACCGCATTCTCAATGGCGGAGGGATAGTTATCCGCCAGCCAATCTTTGAAAAAACGGTTGGGTACCTCCAACAGCAGGGAAGTTTCCTCCGTTTTGATCAATTTTATCGGCTTAAACCAGGTGAGAAAATTTTGCTCTGAGACCTGTTCTTTGATATGGGCCAGAACTTGGGGCCAGAAATTATCATGCATGAGGGAAAAACTTTTATTTTCAATAGGTTATAGTATTCTCGAACGGTAACTTTTTATGGTAGCAGATCAACATTTTTTTGACAACAGCTAATTTTTATTGTATGGAGTAATCGCTTTTTAAAGCCGACCCATAAAGCTGTTTATCCCCCTGTTGTAGATACGAAAGGTGATGGTCTGTAGCCCCGGCAGGAGCTGGAATAACCCAATCCGCATGATCCTGTTTTCCTTCTTACCCGTAAAAGGCATGTCATACCAATGTTTTTCACTCTTTCACCTTTTCTGCTGGTGCTGATGGTTGCTGCCGACCTGCTGGCTGGAGAACGTGCTCTGCCTTTTCCCCACCCGGTCGTCCTTGTAGGCCGCCTGATAGAGACCCTCGAACACCATCTCTATCCCCGGGAAAAACAGCCGCAGCTTCACCGGTGGATGGGTGTTTTGCTGGTTTTGGTGGTCTGTGTAGCGACGTTTCTGGCAACTGTCGTCCTACTCAAGACAGCAACTTTTCTTTCCCCTCTCATTGGCATGATAATCACCGTATTTATAGGCTATACGACCCTTGCCAGTACCGGCCTTGCCAGAGCGGCAGCCAATGTTCTGCGAACCTTGGATCTGGAGGGGGAGCAGGAAGCCAGAAAAGCTTTGGCAATGATTGTCGGCCGGGATACGGCGAACCTTGACCGCCGGCAGATGCTCCAGGCGGTGGTGGAAACGGTAGCTGAAAATATCAGTGACGGGATTGTAGCTCCCCTGATCTACCTGATCGTCGGTGGAGTTCCCCTGGCCATGACTTATAAAGCGATCAACACAATGGATTCCATGATTGGCTACCGCAACGAGCGGTATGCCTGCTTTGGAACCGCTGCCGCCCGGCTTGATGACCTGGCGAATTTTATTCCGGCCCGGCTGACCGGGCTGCTGATTGTTGCGGCCGGCTGGTGTCTTGGTTATGAGTGGCGGGCCGGCTGGCGGACCATGAGGCGTGATCATGGCGTCCACCACAGCCCCAACAGCGGTTATCCGGAGGCTGCCATGGCAGGAATACTGGGCATCAGATTGGGCGGCCCCAGCTCTTATTTTGGTTCGCTCATTGATAAAGCATCGTTCGGAGAAGCAATAAACGAGATCTCTGGACAACAGGTGCAGATGGCCATCAGCATTCTCTACGGCTGTACCGTGATGATGACGATGATTGGGGTGGTGGTCTTATGGTAGTGTGCAAGGATCAGCCCTTTCATGGCGGCACTGTTTTTCAAAAGGCTCAACAAATGGGCCTCCCGGTTGAGGCGTTCATCGATTTTTCCGCCAACATCAATCCACTGGGGATGCCGGTCACGGCATTGGCAGCGCTGCAGGAAGGTATCCGACATCTGCAGCACTACCCAGAAAGCTATGCTGAGTCCCTGGTTGAGGAGATTGCTGCCACGATCGGCCTGCCGTCGGCGGCTGTTCTGGCCGGCAACGGTTCAACGGAGCTGATCTATCTTTTGGTAAGAGTGCTGCAACCGGCCAGAACGCTCATTGTCGCGCCGGCATTTACCGAGTACCAGCGATCGGTGGCTGTCCATGGCGGGACAGTGAAGTTCTTTTATACTGACTCCCGGGATGATTTTGCCCTGCAGCCGGAACGCCTGCGGGAAGCCTTGCTGTCTAGCCCCGACCTGCTTTTTATCGGCAACCCCAACAATCCCACCGGGGCTTATCTACCGGTGGCCGACATGCGACCGATTGTTGAAACTGCCCGCGATCAGGGAGTTGTCTGCGTCATCGATGAGGCCTTTGTGGATTTTGTTGATAACTCGGTATCGGCAGACCAGTTGGTGCAGGAGTTTGACAATCTGATTATCCTCCGATCGCTGACCAAGATATTCAGTTTGGCCGGCCTGCGCTGCGGCTATCTGCTGGCCTGCCCTGATCTGGTAACCAGGCTGCGTTGCCATCAGGAGCCTTGGAATGTCAACAGTCTGGCGGTGGCGGCGGCAAAAGCGGCGCTTGCCGATGAACCGTTTCGCCAGCGGACCCGCCGGTTGATCGACAAGGAACGGAGCTATCTCACCAGGCAGCTGGCAACCCTGGCTTTTTTCCATCCTTTTCCTTCAACGACCAATTATCTGCTGATTCGGGTTGACCCGCACATCAAGACACAGGCCCTGGCTGATTTTCTTCTGCACAACCATCATCTGCTGGTGCGGACATGCAACGATTTTGCCGGTCTGGACGACACGTTCATCAGGGTTGCGGTCAAAAACCGGGCCGATAATGAGGTCTTGGTGCAGGGATGTGAAGAGTTTGCTGCCCGGCAAAAAACCTAGAAGTCAGGATTCAGGAGACAGAAAATGAAATCCTACTGGGTTGCCGCCGGCGGGGAGGACGAGGCGGCTTCTTTCATGAAATGGAATTCAACCCGCCTGTTTTTGGCTCGGTTTTCCGGGGTGTCATTGGGGACCAGCGGCCTGGTGTCGGCATAGCCCACCGCCATCAGTCGGTTTGGCGGGAGATGGTGTACCTCAACCAGATGGCGCAATACGGCGGTGGCTCGGGCTGACGAAAGCTCCCAGTTGGAAGGGTAGATGGGAGAAGAGGTCATGGGCAGGTTGTCGGTGTGCCCTTCGATGGCCACCGGGTAGGTATTTTCTTCAATAATCCTGGTAATGGTTGCAAGAAACGGTTTCAGCTCTTCCTTGATGGTGGCCGAACCGGCATCGAACATCAGTTGACCGGTAATTTGCAGGGTGACGCCGCGCTCATCGACGCTCACCTCGGCGGCATCCTCCAGATGATGTTCTTCGATGGCCCGTTTCACCTGGTCGCCCATCTGCAACATGTCGATCATGTGACTTTCTTCTTCCGACAGCTGGATGGAAACCGGGGTGCTCGACCTTTCCTGGAAGTCCCCCGGACTTTCCACCGTGGTGCCAAAGGCATCCTTGACCGAACCGAGCATGGTTCTGAACTTGACAACATCCATGTTGGAGAAGGAGAGCAGCAGAACAAAAAAAGTCATCAGCAGGGTGGCCATGTCGGCAAAGGTGGCCATCCAGGCTGGCGCTCCCTCTTCGCACTCTTCCCCGTTTCCTTCAGGACATTCTGATTCCTGAACCTGCTCTTCGGCCATGATTACTCTTTTTCCTCTGTCTACGGTGGTCCCCAAAAATTGGACAATGTGTTAAGCTCTGAGTCACCCGT
>JAFGSY010000039.1 GCA_016934315.1 Candidatus Anaeroferrophillus wilburensis
GGTAGTCTCAAAAGTGATGAACAAGAAACAACTGCAAAAAACGTTGGAGTGGTATTATTCAGACCATCAGATACTGGCAGCAGACCTCTTCATGTTCCCGCAGTTCATCAATGGTTCCTTGGTAGCGGATGACGCCGTTGTCGATGACGTAGGCTCGATCGCTGAGCCGCAGGGCAACCCCAAGATTCTGTTCGGCCAGCAGGACGGTGAGTCCGGCCGCTTTGAGTTTCATGATCTGCTCTTCCAGCAGAGCGACAATCAGGGGGGCGAGACCCTCGGTGGGCTCGTCAAGCAGAAGGAGGTCCGGGTTGGTCATCAGGGCCCGGCCGATGGTCAGCATCTGCTGCTCGCCGCCGCTGAGAAACCCGGCCCGGCGGTTGTTGATCGCCTTTAGTTGGGGGAAAAATTCGTAAATCTGTTCCTTGTCCCAGAGATCCGTACGGTCATCAGGTTGGCGGGCGGCAATGTCGAGGTTTTCTCCCACCGTCAGGTCGGTAAAGACCCGCCGGTTATCGGGAACATAGCCGATGCCGCGCCGGGCGATGCGAAACGGTTTTTCGCCGGTTATCTCTGTTCCGCGAAAATGGATCGTGCCCCGTTTTGCCGGCGTCAGGCCCATAATACTCCGCATGGTGGTGCTTTTGCCGGCTCCGTTGCGGCCCAGAAGGCAGACAATTTCTCCTTCGGCGATCTCCAGGGAGACATCAAAGAGGATGTGACTCAGTCCGTAGAAGGTGTGGATGTCGACCACTTCAAGCACAATAGTTTCCTTCCCCTAAATAGGCCTCTTTGACCCGGCTGTTCTCCCGGACTACCGCTGGGTTTCCTTGGATGATTGTCTCCCCCCTTTGCATTACCATGATCGTATGGGAAATGGAGAAAACCAGGTCGATGTCGTGCTCACAAAAGAGAATGGTCACCCCCATTTCCGAGGAGAGCCGGCGGATCAACTCAATGGACATCCGGGTTTCCTCAACCGACATGCCGGCGGTGGGCTCATCCATGATCAAGAGATCGGGATTGGTTCCCAGGGAGATGGCGATTTCAAGCACCTTCTGATCGCCATGGGAGAGCATGCCGCTGGTCTGCTCCGCCTTGTCAGCCAGTCCGACGCTATCGAGGATTGCCATGGTTTGAGCAACGGCCAGCCGTCGGGAGGGTGCCCAGAGATTGAACGTTTTTCCCTGCCGGGAGAGGACTGCCAGCTGGACATTTTCAAAGACGGTGAGCCGGTGAAAGATGTTCACCACCTGATAGGAGCGGCTGATTCCCCGGCGGCAGATGGTGTGGGGGGCAAGTCCGGCAATCTCTACCCCCTTAAATTGGATACTGCCGGTCGTTGGGGTCTGGGTGCCGGTAATCAGGCTGAAAAGGGTGGTTTTGCCGGCTCCGTTGGGGCCAATGACGGCGACGATCTCCCCCTCATTGACTGTCAGATGGGCATTGTTGACCGCCATAAAACCGGCAAATGATTTGGTGATGCCTTCAAGGATCAGCATTCAGTCCCCCGTGCCTGTGGTTGATCGGATGGCCAGCTTTTCGAGCAGAAAGCCCAGCACTCCCTCGGGGAGGAAAAAGATAGCCAGCATCAGGACGATGCCGAGAATCATAGTCCAATACTCAGTGTAGCTGCCGACAAATGTCTGCATGGCGACAATGATTGCCGCTCCGGCCATGGGGCCCAAGAAGGTAAACCAGCCCCCCAGGAGGCACATGATCAGGATCTCCAAGGAGAGGGTCCAGAACATCAGGTCGGGAAAGACGCTGCCTTCCACCACGACGAACAGTGACCCGGCCACCCCGGCGAAGAAGCCGGCGATGACCATGCCGACCAGCTGGTGGGCCTTGACATTGATGCCGATAGAGGCACTTCGCTCAGGATTGTCACGGATGCCGAGGAAAATTCTGCCGAAGGTGGAGCGGGTAATGCAGAACATTACCAGCAAGGAGACAAGGACCATGGCCAAGGTGCAGTAGTAGGCCCCGGTGGTCGAACTGATGAGCTCGGGCAGGGGAATGCCGTTGATGCCGTCATCGCCTCCGGTCAGGGAATACCAGCGGAAGGTGATCGCCCAGACCAGCGATCCCAGGGAGATCTGGAGCATGCCGAAATAGAGTTTGGAAAGCCGGACGCAGATCAGGCCGATGACCAATGAAAAACCGGCGGCCACCAGAGGTGCGGCCAGAAAGCCAATCCATGGCGGCAGGTCGGTTTTCGTGAGGAACAGGGCCAGAGTGTAAGCCCCGACGCCATAGAAAACCGCGTGGCCGAACTGATACATTCCCCCGAAGCCGAGGACCATGTTGAGGCTGGTAGCCAGCAGGCCGGTGACGAACATCAGGGAAATCAGATAGAGGTAAAACCGGGAGAGAAAAACCGGCAACAAGGCAAAGAGAACTGCGGTGGCCAGCGCTGCAAGAAACTGCCGGTCCTTGATGATGCGGGTCAGCACAGCAGTTCTCCTTCTACCAGGTTGATTTCAGCAGGCCGTTGGGCCGGAAAGTGAGGACGATGATCACCGCAAGGTAGGGAAAGACAATGGCGTACTGGGGTAGGAGCAGGATGCCGATGGCATCGGTGAGTCCGAAAATCAAGGCCCCCAGCAGAGCGCCCCAGATATTGCCCAGACCACCGATAATAACGATGAGAAAGGTTTCCATGATGATGCCGTGGTCCATCCCCTGGGTGATATTCTGGGTCGGAGCCACCAGGGCGCCGCCGAAGCCGGCGAGAAAGCAGCCGATGACAAAGACGGCACAGAAGACCAGGCTGACATTGATGCCGATGGCACCCACCATCTCCCGGTCAACCGCCGCCGCCCTGGCAATCTTACCGATGGCGGTCCGGTTGGTGAGATACCAGAGACCGGCCGCCACCAGCGGACCTACCGCCAGAAGAAAGAGGTTGTATTTCGGAAACGGCAGGCCGAAGGTTTCAATGGAGCCCTGGAAAAATGACGGCAGGGGCAGGGAACGGTATTCCGAGCCCCAGACCAGTTTTACCAGGTCGCCGAAGACCAGGGTGAAGGAGAAAGTGAAGAGCAGGAGCATCAGATGCTCCCGCTCGTAGAGGTGACGAAACAGGCCCCTCTCCATCAGCAGTCCCGCCAGGGCGACGCAGAGAGGTGACAGCAGCAGGGCGAGCCAGAAGCCCAGACCGCCGCCGCCGAAAAGCAGCGCCAGACTGTAGGTGAGAAAGGCGCCGATCATGTAGAGAGAGCCGTGGGCCAGGTTGGGGATCCGCAAAACTCCAAGCACCAGGCTGAGGCCGGATGAGACGATGAACAGAATCGTCGTCTTGCTCAGGCCGACAAGAATCTGCTGGCAGAAGGCAGCCAGGTTGAGGTTGGCGGCGCAGCCCATCTATTGTTTCCTGGCCTTGGTGATCTCTTCAACTGAAGGAATAACGTCGCTGCCGGGGATGGTAACCAGATCAACGGGCATGAGGAAGTCATATCCTTCAACCTTGGCCGTCGTCCCCATGAACATGGGAAACATCATCTGGTGATCGAAGGCCCGCATGGTCAGGTTGCCGACCGGTGAATCGATGGCCATTCCCTCGATGCTATCGATAAATTTTTCGGTATTGACGGCGCCGGCCTTTTCATAGCCGTTGATGATCAGCTTCGCGGTGGTATAGCCGTACAGGGCACCCACCTTGGGCAGTCGGTTGTAGGCTTTCTGAAAAGCGGCGACAAAGGCTTTGTTGGCACCGGTTGCCGGATAATGAAAATGATAGTTGGACGTGCCGATGACTTTTTCGGGCGCATTCAGCCCCAGGGGTTTGAGGGTTGAAAGTTCGGTTGCCGTATGCATGTAGAAGGGTACTTTTTCATTAAAGCCGGTGGCTTTGGCAGCTTTCAGAAACGGCACACAGTCCCGGCCGCCGGTGGCGATGATGACACAGTCAGGCTTGGCCGCCAGGATCGAAGTGATGTAGGGGGTGAAATCCGGTTCGCCCACCTTCCACCAGGATTGGCCGAGCAGTTCTACTCCTGGTTTGAGCTGCTGCAGATTGTTCCAGACTCCGTCGGCCAGGGCATGACCGTATTCATAGTCATCGCCGGCAATCCAGTATGTGGTAAACGGTTTCAGGGCCAGACCGTGGGCCGCCGCCTTGCCGATCATGGCGGTGTTCTCATTCATGGAGAAAACGTAGCGATGCCCCATTTCGCCGGTGATTTTAGCACTTTTGGCGAAGGTGGCAAAGAATGGAATTTTTTCGTTTTTGCAGAGGTCGGAAATTGCCAGGGCCAGACCGCTGTTGATAGTGCCCATAAGGATGTCAACGTTTTCCTTCATAATCAGTTCCTTGGCGGCGCTCAGTCCCAGCCCCACCTTGAACTTGCTGTCCCGGGTTGTGTAGGTTATCTGCCGGCCCAGGACGCCGCCTTTGGCATTGACTTCATCCACCACCAGCTTGAAGCCGTCGAGGACGTCATTGGTATAGGTGCTGGCCGGGCCGCTGTAACAGTCCACGATCCCCACATGGATCGGTTTGGCGGCCAGGGCTGATGCGGGCAGCATAGTCAGTAGCAGCAGCGAAACCATCATTGTAGATGCAAGAATCCTTTTCATCGTGCTTTCCCTCCCTCATGTGTGGGTGTGATAGTAATCTTTCATTATTGCCGGAACAGTATGCTGAAATTTGCATATCTAGATTTCATTGTTTGCCGAATTTGTCAAGGGACAATTCTTGCCTGATATTCATGTAGGCTAATTGAACTGTGACAGCTGCAGACTGGTTTTTAGCCGGAGAGTTCCCTGTTGACAGCGGTGTGAAGGTGTGTTTATAGAAACGTTCTCGAACAGGGGCACGAAGCCCCAGTCGGCGATTTTCCGATGACAACGGCAGAAGCCTTCCTGATTTTTTCTCCTATTAAACCTTTCCTCAATAATCCCGGAAGTTCCTCGGCAAGAGGATTCTGGAACGATCAGCTGGTGAGTATAATGAAACGTCATTTTTCCTTGATTGCTCTGTTGCTGCTGTTTCTTTTGCCGGCGGCTGCTCTTGGTGCAGCCGTTGATGCGGTTACCCGCACGGTTGAAAAAACGGTTGCCGTGCAGCAGGAGACGCAGAAAGAGGTCAGTGCCTGGGAGCTGGAGCGCCAACAGCTGGATAATGACCTGCAGAATTTGAAGATGCAGGCTGACCTGCTGCGCCATCGGCAGCAGAAATTGCAGGCCTATATCCGGGAACGGCAAACCAGGATTGACGAACTCCAGCAGAGCATTGCCGAGCAGCAGAATGTTGCCCGGGAGCTGGAGCCGTTTCTTGATGCGACCCTCGAGCAGGCGAAAAGCCTCTATCAAAAGGATCTGCCTTTTCTGGTTGATGAGCGGGAGCAGCGGTTTGCTGATCTGGCTCTCTTTCTTGACAGCTATGATGCGACCCCGGCCGATAAATTGCGGCGTGTGCTGGAGATGCTCCATATCGAAGCCCGCTACGGTCACCATGTGGAGGCTGGCGAGGGAATGCTGCCGTTGGCCGGGGTGGAGACCACGGTGAATATCTTTCGTCTGGGTCGCATCGGCCTCTATTATCTGTCCCTGGATGGCACCCAGGCAGGGTGGTACAACCCCTCGGTCAACCAGTGGGAGCCCCTGCCCGGCCGCCATCTGGAGGCGGTGAAGGAGGCGTTGCGGATGGCGATGAAGCAGCGGGCCATCGACCTGGTGAAACTTCCTTTGGGCAAGGGTGGCTGGCAATGAAAAACGTCTTCATTATTGTCATGCTAAGTTTTTTCCTTGCGGGTTCGGCGGCGGCCGCCTCTTTTGAAGAGGCCCAGCAGCAGCTGGCTGCCGAATACCGGCAGGCGGTTGAGGAGCAGCATCTGCAACGGCGCTCGATTGCTGCGGCAAAAAAAGAGCTCAAGGATCAACTTGTCAGCCAACGGGAGACCGTCGCCCGACTGGAGCAGGGGAATGCCCAGCTGGAAGCCCGGCTTGATGATCTGCTTCACCATGAGCAGGAGCTGGAGACCAAGCAGCAGACCGTTTTGGCGGAGATGAATGAACTGGCTGGCACCGTCCGTACCGGCGCCCGGGATCTTACCGCCCTGCTGGAGACCTCTCTGGTTTCCGGCACGCAGCCAGGACGGGCAGCGGTACCCGCCGCTCTGCTGGCGGATAAGCGGTTTCCCACGATGGCTGAGGTGAAAGCGATCACCGCCATCTATTTTGATGAAATCCAGGCCGGAGGCCGGATTGAAAAAACCCATGGCCGTTTTATTGGACTTGACGGCCGTTTTACGGCCGGCGACATTGTCCGTTTTGGGGCCCTGACTGCTATCTATCAGCAGGATGACGACCAGCAGGTGGGCTTTGCCGTCTATGGCAAGGAGAACGATGTTCTGCTGGCCATATCCAAAGCGCCGTGGGCGGTGAAGCGCTGCCTGAAAAAGTATCTCGCCGGTACCGGTCACGAGGTGTATCTTGATTTCTCCGGCGGCACTACGGTCCGCCAGCTGGCTCTCCAGCCGACCGCCTGGGAGCGGCTGCAGTCGGGGGGCATGCTGATCTGGCCGATTCTCCTGATCGGGGTGATTGCCTTTGCCATCAGTCTTGAACGGTTCTTTTTTCTTCGCCGGGTGAAAAGCAATACCGATACGGTGATGGTCGAGGTTACCGGCCTGATTGCCGCCGGCCAGGGGCAGGAAAGCCTTGAATTGCTGGAAAACCGCCACGGTCCGGTTTATAATGTGCTGGCCGCCGGTCTGACATTCCGCCATGCAACCCGGGATGTGCTGGAAAATGTTCTTGAAGAGGCGATCATGAAGGAGCTGCCACGGCTGGAGAAGTTTCTGCCGACCCTCCAAGTCCTGGCGGCCATTGCGCCCCTCCTGGGCTTGCTGGGTACGGTTACCGGCATGATTGATACCTTTCAGGTAATTACCATTTTCGGTACCGGCGATCCCAAAATGATGTCCGGGGGGATTTCGGAAGCGTTGGTGACCACCAAACTGGGGTTGATGGTGGCGATTCCGATCATTCTGCTGCACACGTTCTTTACCCGCAAGGTGGAGACGGTTATCGGCGACATGGAAGAAAAGGCGGTGGGTCTGACGGTTGCGCTGGTCAATAAAAAACGGCAAAGTATCTGACCATGATGGAGATATTGATCAGGATTGTTGACTACGGCCGCAGCGGCGGCTTCCTGATGCTGCCGATTATTGCCGTTTCCCTGATGATGTGGGGGATGATCATTGTTAAGCTGCAGGAGCTGTATGAAGTGAACCGACATGATTTCAGTGTCAAGGAGGCGGTGGCCTGGGTTCAGCAGGGACAGGAACAGCCGTTGGCCGGCACCCCGCTGCGTCATGTTGTGTTCCATTTCATTGAAAAGAAGACGACCGATCGGGAGACCGACCTAGCTCTCCTGTCAACGTTGATCAATCGGGAAATCAGCCGGCTGTCGAACAATCTTAGCTACATTTACATCCTGGCGGCGGTTGCGCCGCTGCTCGGCCTGCTGGGGACGGTGGGCGGGATGATCTCCACCTTTGATGCTATCGCCGTCTTTGGAACCGGCAATGCCCGGGCGATGGCCCAGGGGATTTCAGAGGCGCTGGTTACCACCCAGAGCGGCTTGTTTGTTTCCATCCCCGGATTGTTCATGGCCAGTTTTCTCAACCGCAGGATCAGCCGTATCGCCCAGCATCTGGAAGAGTTCCGGGCGGCAATCATGCAGGGGAACGCGGCTTCGACGTAAATATATAGATGATTTAGTTATTGAGTATCTTGCAGGTTGTTTTCTTGTTTGGAAAACAAGAAAACGTTCTGATAAGAGCACTTATTTGCGGGCAATGCCCGCGTTAGATGTTCAGCAGGTGCTAAAGATTGATGCGGGAGTATGGTTATGATTAATGTCAAGGGCAGGCTGCGGCGGGAGCGGCAGAGGGCGGAGATCAACATGGCGCCCATGCTTGATATGGTCTTTATCCTCCTGATCTTTTTCCTGGTGACCACCAGCTTCGTCCGGGAATCAGGGGTAGAGGTCCAGCGGCCGGCTGCCAAAACAGTGCAGGCGGAGGAGAGCGGCAGTCTCCGTTTGGGGATCAACCAGGCTGGCCAGGTATTTGCCGCCGGCCGGCAGGTTGACGTCCGCAGTGTCCGCGCTATTGTTGAACGTTTCCTCGCCGAAAACCCCGACGGCAGCGTACTGATTGTTGCCGACCGGGAGGCGAAAACCGGCATTACCGTCCGGGTGCTTGACTTCTGCCGGCTTGCCGGTGCCACCCGGGTGGCGGTTGCCGCTACCCGGGAATCATAAGAAAGCGGGTTCAGGTTATGTCCTGTAAACATGGAACCCGCCGCCGGCTGCCCAGCGGCATTGTCGGGGCGGTGCTTATCAATCTTGTGCTGCTGGCGTCCATTCCGCTTTTTTTTCATCAGCGATCGTTGCCGAAGCAGGTGACACAACTGCGACCGGTTCCCGTCTGGCAGGTTGAACACCAACCCCGGGAAGAGGAACGGCTGAAGGAAGAAAAGCCTGAGCCGATCAAGAAGATGGTCAAGTTGCCGCCGCTGCCTTTGCCCCCCGTACCCCGTTTGACTGCTCAGCCCACCCCCGTCCTTGACCTGCCATTGCCCCCGTTGGCGGTGGCGCCAACCGATCTCGGTACGGTGGCGGTAGCTCCCATGGAGCGTCCCCTCAAGGGGCTGTACCGGACCGCAGAGCTGGACCAGCAGCCTCTGCCCCTGGCGACGCCGGCACCCCTCTATCCCGTTGCCGCCCGGCGCCGTGGCATTGAAGGCGAGGTTCAGGTTCGCTTTTTGGTGGATAGTCAAGGGTTTGTCAAGGATGTCAGGATTGTCAGCGCTGAACCCTCTGGCTACTTTGAAAAGGCAGTGGCGTCAACCCTGTCTCGCTGGCGCTTCCAACCGGGGGTGGTCAGCGGTAGTTCAGTCAACTCTGAAGTGGAAACCACCATTGTCTTTAAGCTCGATAAATAAGATGGTTTGCCGGATGTTCTTCTGGGCGGTTATCTTTGCCGGTTTCCTGCTGGCAGCCAGTCCGTCGTCGGCCAGCGATCGGTATCAGCAGGAATTATCCTATGAAGCAAACCAGCTGCTGGTTGGGGTTCAGGAACTGATGCAAGCTGAAAAGTACCGGGAAGCGCTGGCCGGCATCGATGCATTTCGTGAAAAAAATCCCCGCCGGTCTTTTGTGCTGGTGGAGTTTTTTAGCGGCAATCTCAATTTTTTTCTTGATCATTTCCAGCCGGCTGCCGATGCCTACCGGCGGACGGTGAAGCTGGCGCCCGATTTTCTCCAGGCCCAAGAGAACCTGGGGATGGCCCTTCTGGCTCTGGAACGCTACCATGAAGCCGCCGGACCTTTAGTCCGGGCGGCGGCCCTGGCCGCCAAGGATGCTCCCGACCAGCGGGACCGGCTGCTGGCCTACGCCGGCAACGCCTATCTGCTGGCCGGCGAGTACCGTGAGGCGCAGCCGCTGTTCACCCAGCTGGTACATGATCGTCAGAATCCTCTTGAGGAGCATTGTCTGGCGCTGCTGCGGATTTATCTGGAGTTGAACGAGCTCCGGCCGGCCGAGGCTCTTCTGGTCAGTCTGCTGGACCGCTTTCCCCGGCAGGTCTCCTACTGGCGCCTGCTGGGGCAGGTGAGGGTGACGGTGGAACAGCCAACAGCCGCTCTGGCGGCCTACAAGCTGGTGGCCCTTATCGATCCTGAGCCCCGGGATCTGAAAACATTGGCCCAACTGTATCAGATGGTTTCACTGCCGCTGGCCGCCGCCAAAACCCTGGAACGCTGCCTTGAGGGACAGGAGCAGGTCGGCGATCAGGAGATGGAGCGGCTGGCTGCTCTTTATGGCGAAGCGGGCGATATTGACCGGGCTCTTTTCTGGCTGGAGAAAAAACAGGCCGTTTCCCCAGCGCCGGAAAATCAGCTCCGCCGTGGGGAGATTCTCTACCGGGCCGGCCGCTACCGGGAAGGCCATGATCTCCTGTCAACCATTGACCGCTTGCCGAACAACGACGGCTACCAGTTCCTCCTGGCCGGCTACTGCGCCTGGTATGCCGGTGACCTGGCCGCCGCCCGGGATGCTTTTTCTCGGGCCCAGCGCTACGGTGCCTACCGTACCCGTTCCACCGAACTGCTGAAGACCGTAACCATGATTCTTGAGCAGGAACCCCCTTCTCCGTCCTCCAGCTGACCGGCTTTACTCCGTTGGAATTCACTAAAATTATGTTTTACAAATGGCTTGACAAGCCCAGGTGGATGGTATATGAGGACATTCTAATGAATGATTGTTCATCTTTAACGGGTGGCATGTTATCAACGAACATAAGGGAGGGGACTGGAGATGAAAAAATGGATGATTCTTATGGTGCTGGTGGTGTCGCTGGCCTTGGCCGGAACTGCCCTGGCGGCTGATGACCTGCAGAAGGCTGCCGAAGATATTACCGAGGCCGGGCTGGTGGGACCGGGAAGCATTAACGTGCACAAGGCCGGCGATATCCAGATGAGTTTCGGGGCCACGGTGCGGATCATTCCCACCAGTGAAAGCAACTATGATTTCGGTCTTTCCGATGAGATCGGGGGGATGGATCTGTTTCAGAACCATGCCAATGAGGCCGGCTGGGTGAACAACGCCTACATCCGGACCGAAAACAAGATATACTTCAACGCCATGCCCAACGATCAGGTGTGGAGCTTCTACGGCGCCCTGGAATTTGACAGCGTCACCGACACCTCCGTAGTGGATGACCGCGGTCAGAATGATACCGGCAACAGCAACTACGGATTGGAGCGCCTTCACTGCACGGTGAAACTGCCCTTTGCCGATTCACTGAACCTCCGTCTCCATGCCGGCTGGGATATCTATCACCTGGACGTCTTTGATGGCGCTGGCCTGATCTACGGCGATGACAACCCGGGTTTCTGGATTACCGGCAACATCGGTGAGCAAGCCGACTTCCAGGTTGGCTATCACAAGCTGCAGGAGAATGACTGGAAGGCTTCTGATCTCAGTGCCGGGAACTATGATGACGACCGTGATCTGTATACCGCCTCCTTGGATTATCATATCAACAAAACCAATCACGTCAAGTTCATGTATGCTTTTGACCGGATTCGCAACATTGCCGCCACTACGGTCCAGGGGTATCTGTTCGGCAGCAATATTGATGCAAGCTTGGCATCCTCCCAGAGTGCTATCAATGCCGGACAGAATGATTTGAGTTCGTCCGCTTATTCAATAGGCTCAGTGTTAGCTCTTGACTTGGTTAATGGTGGCACGGTAACGGGAACGGTGGTTGATCCAGCAGCTTTGCCGGTGGAATTTGTTGTTGAGGGAGGTACGGTTGATACTGCTGTGGTGACGGCCAATTCAGCACTTATTGATGGGGCAATTGGTCTTGGTACTGCTGCTACGCTGGTGGGTACCCAGGCATATATCAGCACCAGCCAGGCAACGTTGGATGCCCAACAGCAGTACATTTATAACAATTACCTTTACACCAATACCACCCAGGCTAAAACCGATTCCCATCATCTCGGCTTTTACTACCAGGGTGATTTCGGTATCCTGAAGCCGTTTGTGGAAGCGGTTTATCAGTTTGGTTCCGCCGATGACACCGGTCTGTCGGCCTATGGTTACGAAGAAGATTACGACATCAAAGCCTATGCCCTGGCAGCTGACCTGGCTTTCGACCTCAAGGATGCCATCGGCTTCAAGTTCGCTCCCCATATCGGCATCATGTATACCTCCGGTGATGATGATCCTGACGATGGCGATCTGGAAGGGTATACCGGGGTCGAGAACGCCCAGCGCTTTTCCTACCACTGGGGTGGTGAGAATACCATTATCGGCGATACCAACCTGTTGATGGGTACCGTCCTGTACGGCTTTCTGCCTGAATTCTACGGCAGTGGTACACCGGTGGCCACCGGCGGTCTGCAGAATCTGGCCGGTACCGGTGCCGGTCGCGGTGACAACCCCGGTCTGACCATGTACAGTATTGGTCTGGATATGGCGCCGAAACGGTTCCTTCTCTACCGTACCAACGTCAATGTCATGAATTTCAACGAAGACTTCCGTCTGCCGACCATGGCCGGGACGGTGGCTGAGATTGATTCCGGCTATGCCGGCACCGAATGGGATAACGAGATTACCCTGGCACTGAGCAAGAACATGTTCATCAAAGGCCAATTTTCCTTCCTGTTCCCCGGTGAAGTTATTGAAGATATCACTGAAGCCTACAGCGGCGAAAAATGTGACGATGTTGCCACCCGTCTGGGGATGGAATTCATCTGGAATTTCTAGGTTTGCCCAAGTCGGCACATTTTCTTAACGTGTGATCCAGCAGCGGGACATGCAAAAGGACAGAAAGTCCTTGCATGTCCCGCTTTTTTTGCGTACCTTGGATTTTGTTGGAAATCCTTTCAGCTTTTTTTGCTGCTGATGTCGATGGTTTTCCCGGATGTGCCTGAGATGGCAGGAGCAGGATGGGAGCGGTTTTGGCCGCCGAACCAATCACCCGGATGGTGATTGGCGGTGGGCGCCTCGGAGCTGCCCATGGATGGGCGGCGAGAATGAGCGGCAACCTGCTCCTGACAGCTCAACGACAATACTTTTATTACTCATGCAAGTTATAATTTTTTCCGGTTGATGATTGGGGTGCTGGCATGCTCTGTTCTTCGTGCAAGAGACTTTTTTTTCCGTGGTTATCTCTGTTGTTTGTGGTTTTTCTGGTGGCTGTTCATTGTCCACTGCCGGTGTCGGCAACGGAACCATTTGATTTCAACAACCTCACTGATGCCCAGTCACGGCAGATCTTCCAGCCGCAGATGGTCTCCGCCGATGACGTGCGGGAAGGGAAGATCAACCAGCGGACCCTCAATATCAGCAAGATGCTGAGCGGTGATAAAGACAGTGATGAGCAGAAGTACGTCGATCGCTTGGCAAAGTTGGAGCAGCAGGTCTATCAGGGCGCCGGGGGACCGGTACTGCTGCGGCCCAAAGCCGGCATTCTCTGTTCTGCGACCATTGTCCGGCATCCTGCTCTTGACGAGGTCCTGCCGCAGGTGGGCACTATTCTCCACCAGGCCGGTTTCGTCCCGGTGGCTACCGAACAGATGCAGACCGTTCTCAATGCCTATCCTCATCGTCTGCAGTTGCAGCATCCGGCCCAGATCAGCCGGTTTCTGGCCGAATATCCCGGGACCCGCTACCTTTTTTTCCTTCAGTCAATCGACCTGCCGGGGTATTTCCCCGGCCAGCTGCGCCTCTCTTATCTGCTGGCCGACGGCGCAACCGGTCAGTTGTATCCGGAAGTCGTTGTCAGCCGGCCGGTTGCCGTGTATCAGCAACTGGCGCCGGCCCTGTACTCCTGTTTCATGGAGATGGCCGGCCGCTCCCGGCAGTTGACGGCAGCGGCTCCCTGGCAAGGGATGGTCTTTCTGGTCCAGGGGCCGGTGATCTATGTCAGCGCCGGCCAGTACAGCGGCCTGCAGCCGGGGCAGATACTCCAAGTCAATGGTGTCCTGCAGCCGATTCGTGAGCCAAGAAGCGGCCAGGTGGTGGGCATGGTACCCGGTCCACCGAAAGCCCTCCTTCGGGTCCGCCGCTTTTTCGGCTATGATCTGGCGGAAGTGGTGGTTGTCCAGGGCGGCGGAGTCCAGATGGGGGATGTGGTTGCCATCGGGAAATGATAAGGGAACGGTATACGGTGTAATGTGTACGGGAAACCATGAGCAGGCCTTGTAATCCGCATACAGCGCGTCGCACATGGATGTAAAACCCATATCCTGGATGGATGTGGGTTTTTTTATGCCTTGTTGGGGTTATTTGACAGCCGGAAACCGTGTTATTAGAATAAGGCCATAGTCTCTTTATGAAAATGCAGGAGCGTGTCTGACTATGAATGAGAAACGTCGCTGGGAGCACTTTTCCCATCAGGCTGATATCGGCATCCGTGGTTTCGGGGCGACCATGACGGATGCCTTTGCTGCGGTGGCGCAGGCGCTGACGGCGGTGGTGGCGAATCCTGAAGCCATCAGGAGCAAATACCGCCGAAAGATAACCTGTTCAGCCGATGATCCTGAACTGCTGCTCTATGACTGGCTTAATGAGCTGGTTTTCGAGATGTCTTCCTGCGGCATGTTGTTCAGCTCCTTTGACCTGCGAATAACCGGGGCCTATCAGCTGGAGGCGGTCATCCGGGGCGAGCCGGTTTCCCTGGTTCGCCACCGGCCGGTGGTGGAGGTGAAGGGGGTGACATTTACCGAACTGGCGGTCCGTCAGGATGCCAATGGCGGTTGGCTGGCGCAGGCGGTGGTCGATGTGTAGGTTCAATCTGCAGGGTAGCGTGATATATCGATGAAATGGTTGGGTGTGTTCTGTGGTGGGCTGGCATCCGGCAGTGGTTGCCGCTCATTCTCGCCGGCCATCCTTGGCCGGCTCCGAGGCATCCACGCCTATCACCATCCGGGTGATTGGTTCGGCGGATGAAACCGCTTGCAACCACTACCGGATGCCAGCTGGGCAATTTCCCGGAAAGGAAGTTACCAAAACCCTTTGCAGAATGTCCCGGGGAGTTTCACTCTATGTGTCTGTGCCAATCATGATCTGGTGGGGGAAAAGCCATGAAAGATAACCGGTTGCGGCAACAGGATGAGTTTGAGTGGTGGATCGAGCCCTTTGGCGAGATGCGGGTGCCGGCGATTATCTATGCCAGCCTGCCGCAGATTGAGGAGATGGATCAGAACGTTTTTACCCAGGTGACCAATGTGGCGACCCTGCCCGGCATCGTGCAGGCCTCCTACGCAATGCCTGATGCCCACTGGGGCTACGGTTTTCCCATCGGTGGCGTAGGGGATTTTGACCCAGCTCAGGGCGGGGTGATATCGGCCGGCGGAGTTGGTTTTGATATCTCCTGTGGAGTTCGTACCATGCTTACCGGTCTCCATGTTGATGATATTCTTGTCCAGCAGCATCAATTGGCTGACCAGCTTCAGCGGGAGATTCCCGCCGGTGTTGGCAGCACCGGTTTTCTCCACCTGCAGGCCAGGGAGATGGATGAGATGCTGACCGGCGGTGCCGCCTGGGCGGTGGCCCGCGGCTATGGTTATCCAGCCGACCTGGATAGGATTGAGGAGTATGGCTGCGCCGCCGGGGCCGAGCCGTCTTCGGTATCCGCGCGGGCTAAAAAGCGGCAGCAGAACCAAGTGGGGACCCTGGGTTCAGGGAATCATTACCTTGAAGTGCAGGAGATTGACCGCATTTATGATCCTGATAGTGCCATGGCGCTTGGTTTGCGGCAGCATGAGGTGGTGGTGAGTCTGCATTGTGGCTCCCGGGGGCTTGGACATCAGATCGGCACCGACTTTTTGAAACAGATGGTAGTCCAGGCGCCGGCCCATGGTCTGCAGCTGCCGGACCGGGAGCTGGCCTGCGCGCCTTTGTCCTCGATTCTCGGTCGGCAGTATTTAGGGGCCATGCGGGCTGGGATCAACTGTGCTTTGGCCAACCGGCAGGTATTGACCCATCTGGTCAGGGGGGTTTTTGCTCGATTTTTTCCGGCTGTCACCCTGACGCTTTTGTATGATGTTTCGCACAATACCTGCAAAGAGGAGGAACATCAGGTTGATGGCGAACGGCGAATGTTGTATGTCCATCGCAAGGGGGCGACCCGTGCTTTCGGCCCCGGCCATCCATCCCTGCCGGCATCGCTGCAAAACGTCGGTCAGCCGGTGCTCATCGGCGGCAGCATGGGGACGTTCTCCCATATCATGGTGGGAGTTGCCGGCGGTCATGAGCGGGCTTTTAGTTCCGCCTGTCATGGTGCCGGACGGGTTATGAGTCGCCGTCAGGCGACCAAACGATGGCGGGGTCGGGAGATTATTGCCACCCTGGAACAGCAGGGGATTGCAATCCGCAGTGTGTCCATGAGAGGGATTGCCGAGGAGGCGCCGGGAGCGTACAAAGAGGTGGGGAGCGTTGTTGATGTCGCCCAGGCCGCCGGTTTGGCCCGCAAGGTTGCCAGGGTAAGGCCCCTGATCTGCATCAAAGGATGATGGCTTCGCAACGACTCCATCTTCTTCGTTAAGCGGCAACCTATCCCTTGAGCTGGGCCTGGCGGTGCTGGTGACCGATTATGCAGGTTAGGGGCACCAGCGCCGGCGAATTATGGGATCCCGGGGTTGAACCTGCGGATGAACGGGGTGACGGCAACCAGAAGGATGGTAAAGAGGATTGCCGCCAGATAAAGAGTGAAAGTGCTTTTTCGGGGGGCGACATTGAGCAGCAGAACGCTGGCTTCAGCCGGGTTACTGACTGCAAAATGATTGCTGGTCTCTCTGCTGTAGGGTGCGGCTGTAAGGGGCAGAAGGCGGCCGCTGAACGTTGTTTTGCTGCTAAACGCCTGGTGATCAGCTTTAAGATTGTTCCCGAGGTCGTAAAAATAGAGATTTGGCACCGACGGATGTTGAAATATCTGTAGTTCATAGCCGGGAGTTTCAATGACCAGACTGCGATCGGCATCCAGGGCTGCATCCAGGGTTACATACTGATTTTCCAGGGTAGTTTGACTGCCGGCAGTCAGCAGCTTCGGCGTTGTGCCATGGAGATGGTAGAGGATGTCCTGACGGAAGATCAGCAGTTCGCTGATCAGCAGAATGATGATGCAAAGCCAGAGAATGCGGGAAAACAATTTCATTGTACTCATTATTCCTGACGGTCAGAGATCGATGTTGTGAGGCCATCTGCCGGCTGAGGTTGCTGCAGGCGGGTGGTAGTGGTTTGCATGAGAATCATGGCAGCCAGCAGCAGGATGGTGACAATGGTGGTGGCCCGGCTGTTGACCAGGTTGTCCTTCAGCATTTTCAGCAATAGCAGCAGGCCGATAAAGGTGCAGATCAAGGCTGCCACAAACCAGCCGGTCAATGCTCCACCCATGACCGCATCTTTCAGTTCCTGGGGCAGGGAAAAGAAGATCCAGCCGCCCGGGATGAGCTGAAAAAGGGTGGCATTGAGGGCCCAGCGGCCACCGAATTTGAATGCTTTTTGATAGTATTCCCGTGGTTGCCGGCGGTTGAAATCCTTCTGGTAGGCAGCCACCAGCATGATCATCAGGCCGGTAAAGGCAAGACTGGCTACCACTGCATGAACGTAGAGGGGCAGCATTAACTGGTTGAAGACGATTTCCCCCAGGGATACGGAGCCGTTCAAGCGGAATTCAGCTGTCGGCACCAGGAGAAAGGAGGGGATCAGGTGACAAAAAAGGGTCAGCAGCAGGGCGCTGAGGCTGGCTGCCAAGCCAAGCAGGAAATGAAAAAAATAACCCTTTTTGGGTCGGCCGCAGGAAAGAAAGAAAAGGTATAAAAGGGCCATGGTGGTGCAGAGCAGTACCACGCCAATCATGCCAAGGCGGCTGAAGGGTCCGAGAATGCCGCGGTAAAAGGGATCAAAATAACTGCCAATGCTGAACAGCAGGGGGAGTCCGGCAACCGTACCCAGGCAGAGCAAAGGCATGGCCGTTTTTACCAGACTGCCAGCCAGCAGCCGGTAGTGAGCATCATTGCTGGCCACTTTCTGCCGTTCAGCGATCAAAGCAAGAATGGGAGTGCCCACAGCCAGGTTAAGACTTCCCAGAAAAAGAATCATAAAAATCAGCAGTCCCCCGGGATAACCAAGCAGGGGAATGGATTGCAGCATGGTGATTTCCTTTTTTCAATCAAACTAATCTTGATTCTTCATTAAACGAATGGCATTTCCAGCATGCCGAAAAAACGTCCTTTGCATAATGCAATTGTCGACAATTTGCAAGGGAATTTTCCCCTTAACGGCCCATCTTTCCCTCCCGATGGTTTCCTTTGGTCCTTGTTCTTGACAGGAGATAGCCCCTTTGCTACTCTGCCGGCGAAGTGTCATGTTAACTGTGCTCAGGAACTGAAAAATATGGAAGAATTTATTACTGTTGAGCGGGCTAAAGAGGTGATTCTCGCCGGTGCTGTTCCCCTGGCACCGGAGAAAATCGCCATTACCGCTGCCCTGGAGCGGGTGCTGGCTGAAGATGTGGTGGCGGATATGACTATTCCGCCGCTGGATAACTCGGCGATGGACGGCTATGCCCTTAGGGCAATGGATACGTCAGAAGCTGCCGCAGACCAACCACTTCGCATGCCGGTGGTTGGCGAGATTCCGGCTGGACGGCAGTTTGCCGGTTGTCTGCAGCCTGGTGACGCCGTTCGAATTATGACCGGTGCGCCGATCCCCACTGGTGCTGATGCGGTGATCAGGCGTGAATATGTCCAGGAGAGCAAGAATTATATTACGCTGGTGGAACCGGTTCCCCTGGGCAATGATATCCGCTATGCGGGCGAGGATGTCCGCCGGGGGGAAACGATCATTGCCGCAGGAGCCGTGCTTACTCCGGCGATGATTGGCATGATGGCCGCCGTCGGCCTGCCGTTTGCGGCGGTCATTCGGCAGCCGCGGGTGGCCGTGCTGGCCACCGGTGATGAGCTGGTTGATTTTAACGAGCCGCCGACTGCCGGTAGAATACGCAACAGCAACAGCTATTCTCTGGCGGCCCTGGTGAAACATGCCGGCGGGGTGCCGATTGTCTTTCCGGTTACCGGCGATGACCCTGACCTGCTGCGCCAACGGGTGGAGCAGGCTGCCACTGCTGCCGACCTGGTGCTGACAACCGGCGGCGTCTCCATGGGAGATTATGATTTTGTCAAAACAGTGCTCAATGAGGTGTCGGGGGGGGTTCATTTCTGGAAGGTGAGAATGAAGCCCGGCAAGCCCTTGGTTTACGGTGCGGTGGCCGGCACTCCGTTGGTTGGCCTGCCCGGCAATCCGGTATCGGTGATGATCTCATTTGAACAGTTTGTCAGGCCACTGATCAAGAAAATGCTCGGTTATCCTCCATCTGCCTGGTTTTTACCCCGTCTGACGGCGATTGCCGGCGAGGAGATGCCCATTGCCAGGGGGCGTCGTTATTTTTTACGCGGGGTGGCGACCCAAACTCCCCAGGGACTCACAACCGTGGTGACCACCGGCCCGCAAGGATCAGGAATCCTGCGTTCCATGGTGGTGAGCAACTGTCTTGTCGTGCTCAATGAAGGTGATGAGCCGGTGAAAAAAGGATCGCCGGTGGAGATCGAACTGCTGGATTACGGTTGCTCGACAATTGTCGCCGGCCGATGAAGGATTGGTCCTTTTGAAAATTGTTGTTATTTCAGGTCCTACAGCGGCCGGCAAAACCGCTACCGCTATTGCCGTGGCCGCTGCCATCGACGGCGAGATCGTTAATGCTGACTCACTCCAGGTCTATCGCCACCTTGATGTTGGTACGGCAAAACCAACCAAAGAGGAGCAGGCGGTGGTGCCGCATCATCTTATTGATGTGGTTGATCCCGATGAACCGTACAGCGCTGCCCGGTATCAGAAGGAGGCAGATGAGGTGATTGCCGGGCTTGATGAGCGGCAAAAAGTTCCCCTGATGGTTGGCGGCACCGGTCTTTATATCAGATCCCTGCTCTATGGGTTGTGCTCCATACCGGATATCCCGCCGGTTATCCGCCAGGAGGTCCGCCAGCAGCTGGAAAAGGATGGCGTCGAGGTTCTTCATGACCGCCTGCGCCGGGTGGATCCCCAGACGGCCGATCAGCTGACGCCCCGTGACCAATCGAGAGTTTCCCGGGCGTTGGAGGTGTTTCTGGCCACCGGTACCAGTATCCGCCGATTTCAGGGGCAGCACCGTTTTGCCCGGCCCCGCTATCGGTTCCTGCACCTGTTTCTCCATTGTGATCGTGAGCTGCTTTATGAGCGGATCAATCAACGGGTGCAGACGATGATGGCGGCTGGATTTCTGGATGAGGTGAAGCGGCTTTTGGCCATGGGTTTCCCGCCGTCATTGAAGCCTCTGCAGAGCATCGGCTACCGACAGTTGATCCTTCACTGCCAGGGAGAAATCAGCCTCGATGAAGCTGTCAGGCAGACTGCCAGGGATACCCGGCACTACGCCAAACGTCAATATACCTGGTTTGCCCGGGAGGCGGGTGTTACCATGGTGGACGAAGCTGAACGGGACCGGATCCCCCGTCTGATCGAAATGTTTCTCAAGGAGTAGTTTTTGCACCAGTTTATGGTTCGCCATTTCAGTCGCTTTAGATTATTTTTCAATGACCATCTGCATCGGTTCCGGGCTACGGAACATGCGTTCATGGTTATTGTTGCCATTATTATTGGCGTGCTGGGTGGTTTTGGCGCGGTGGGCATCCAGTTTATGATTAAATTTTTCCAGAAACTGCTCTGGGGTGCCTGGCAGCCCGACCTGGCCTATCTGAAAACATTGCCCGTCTGGATTAAAATTGGCGTACCAACCTTTGGCGGTCTGCTGGTGGGTACCATTGTTCACTTTTTTTCCAAGGAGGCCAAGGGGCACGGGGTTCCTGAAGTGATGGAGGCCATCGCCCTGCGCAACGGAGTCATCCGCCCTCGGGTGGTGTTTGCCAAGCTGTTTGCCTCGGCCATCTGCATCGGTTCCGGGGGGTCGGTTGGCCGTGAGGGACCGGTTATCCAGATCGGTTCTTCCATTGGTTCAACGGTGGCCCAGTTCCTCGGGGTGACCGCCCAACGGGTCAAAGTCTTTGTTGCCTGTGGTGCGGCGGCCGGTATTGCCGCCGCTTTTAACGCACCCATCGCCGGCGCCTTGTTCAGCGTAGAGATTATTCTTGGTGATTTCGGTGTTGCCCAGTTCAGTCCCATTGTCATCTCTTCGGTGATGGCAACCGTGGTGTCACGTCATTTTCTCGGTGACTTTCCGGCCTTTGAAGTTCCCCATTATGAACTGGTCAGCCCCTTTGAACTCGTTCCTTACGCGGTGTTGGGCCTGCTGGCCGGCTTGGTTGCCCTGCTGTTTACCAAAGTGCTGTACTTCCTTGAGGATTATTTTGATGAACTGCGTCTCCACGCTATTGTGAAGACCGTCATCGGCGGGTTGCTCATTGGTCTTATGGGCCTGTTGGTTCCCAGTATCTACGGAGTCGGCTACAATACCATGAACATGGCCCTTCATGGACAGTTGAGCTGCCTGGTGATGCTGGCCCTGATTTTTGCCAAAATCCTGGCCACCAGCATCAGTCTTGGCTCCGGGGGATCTGGCGGGGTCTTTGCGCCCTCCCTGTTTATCGGCACCATGACCGGCGGCTTCTTTGGTTCCTTGATCCATTATCTGCTGCCGGCAGCCACTGCCACCTCAGGAGCTTATTCCCTGGTAGGCATGGGGGCCGTGGTCGCCGGGGCCACCCATGCCCCTATTACCGCCATTCTGATCATTTTTGAACTGACCAATGACTATAAAATTATCCTGCCGCTGATGATTTCATCGATCATTGCCACCCTGCTGACCACTAAACTGAAAAAAGAATCGATCTATACCCTGAAACTTATTCGTCGTGGAGTTGACCTTTTCCAGGGTCGCGAAGTCAACCTGCTGCGGTCGTTGAAAGTTGCTGATTATATTAATGAAAAGCCCGTGATCATTCCACCGAATTTGAAATTCTCTGCGTTGCTGGAGCTGGTGGCCAATTATCCCAACAGCCAGTTTTATGTTGTCAACGAGCAGCAGAAGCTGATGGGTTCGGTATCACTGCAGGAGGTCAGGAAAGCTTTGCTGGATCGGGATTATATTGCCGATCTGCTGATTGCCGTTGATCTGGTGAACCGGGAAATTCCCCGGGTGACCATGGAGGACAGTCTGGATCAGGTCATGAAACTTTTTGGCTCCTTTGAACATGATGAATTGCCGGTGGTCGAGCGTCTGCATCCCGATGTCATTGTTGGTTCCATCAAACATAAGGAAGTAATTGAAGCCTATAACCGCCAGCTTGTCAAACGCAATCTGAGCCAGGAAGTTTCTTCTTCGGTCAAACTGCTTGATCAGGTGCAGAAAGTTGACTTTATTGATGGGTATGTGATGGCGGAGATTCCGGTGCCGGTTTCTTTTGTTGGCCGGACGATCAGGGAAATTAATATCAGGGCCCGTTTCGGCGTTCAGATTTTGCTGGTTAAACGAGTGGTGGGTGAGCTTGAGGTTCGGCAGATTGTGCCGGCAGCTGATGAGCGGATCAGGGAAGGCGACCAGTTGGTGGTTCTCGGTAGTGATAGGGAGATCGAAACGCTGCGGCATCTGTAATGGTTTTGCCATCCGGCTCCCAGGGGAAGGGTGCCGGCATCCGGCGAGATAAGGTTATTATGATGGTGTCGCAATCATGGCAACCAGCGGTTAAGGGAAAAGAGGCGTACGCTGTGCGAGAAGATGTTGTCATACAGATTGTTCGTCGGGAGGGTGTTTCACTGCCCCGATATATGACCAAAGATGCTGCCGGCATGGATATCCGGGCTGCGATATCAGTAGATGTTGTCTTGCCACCGGGCGCCCGGGCGCTGATTCCCACCGGCATTGCCATTGCTGTGCCGGAAGGCTACGAAGTCCAGGTGAGACCCCGCAGTGGTCTAGCGGTCAAACATGGCATCACTCTGGTCAACAGTCCCGGGACCATTGATGCTGATTATCGAGGTGAAATCGGAATCATTCTAATTAACCATGGCAAGCAGGATTTTGTGGTGAAATCGGGTGAGCGTCTGGCACAGCTGGTGGTGGCCCCGGTCGTCCGCTGTTGCTGGGAGGAAGTAGATGAGCTGCCGAACACTGACCGGGGTTCAGGCGGTTTTGGCCATACCGGTAGTTGACCATCAAGGCTGTGACTGTCTGGTAATGTTGTAATCGGTCAATGGAGATCGAATATTTTTTAATGGGGGCAAGGTGATATAATGTTGGCTAAGCGACCAACCGAGGTGCATATTGATCTTGCCGCGTTCAGACATAATTTTCGTCTCCTGCGGCACAAGGCAGGAGCGTCCATGGGGTTGTTGCCGGTGATCAAGGCCGACGCTTATGGTCATGGCGCCGTTGTATTGGCCCGGACGCTGCAGCAGTGGGAAGGGGTTTCTTTCTTTGCGGTGGCGACGGTGAACGAGGCGTTGGCCATCAGGGCCGCCGGGGTTGAGGGGAAATTTCTTATTCTTGGCAGCCTCTATGAAGAGGATCTGGCATCCTTGGGCGGCGGTGATATGGTGCCGGTAGTCTGGCAGCAGGATACCGCTCAGCGACTGGCCGAATATGCCTGCCGGGAAGGGTTTTGCCTGCCGGTTCATGTCAAGGTGGATACCGGCATGAACCGGGCTGGGGTACCATTGTCCGAGGCGTTGGCTCTTATAACCGAGATTGATCGACAACCATCCCTGGTTTTGGCTGGCTTAATGTCCCACTTGGCGGCTGCTGACGGTTCTTCGGTCGATGCACGTGAGTATTGTCATCGGCAGATAGCACTTTTTTTGGCGCTGGTGGAGGAGGTTCTACAACTCGGCATTAATCCTCATCATATTCATCTGGCCAACAGCGCCGCTCTTATCCGCTATCCTCTGGCAGCCTGTACACTCTGCCGTCCGGGGATTATGCTTTATGGCGCGTATCCGGCACCAGATTTCAGTGCTGATTTGGCCCTTGAACCGGTGATGTCGGTGGTCAGCGCCATTGTCATGCTTAAAACAGTGGCAGCCGGTGAGTCGGTCAGCTATGGCTGTACCTTTACCGCCCGCCGGCCTACCCGGGTGGCATTGGTGCCGATAGGGTATGCTGATGGTTTGCCGCGTTTGTTGTCCAATAGGGGATGGGTGCTGGTTGGCGGCCGGCGGATGCCGATTATCGGTCGGGTGTGCATGGACTGGACAATGGTTGATGTGAGTGATATCAATGATGTTAAGGTTGGCGATGAAGTGGTGATTATCGGGCGTCAGGGTGACGAGCGGATTGCCGTAGAAGAAGTGGCCGACTGGGCGGCGACGATCTCCTATGAGGTCTTGTGTGGCTGGACCAGCCGGTTGCCGCGGGTCTATCACCAGGGATCACCAGGGTTGTTGTGAGTCGAATACGATACCGGGGCACACTGCGGCGAGTGAGGGCGAAGGTAGGCAAAGCGTTGGCTGATTATGCCATGACTGCCGATGGTGACCGGCTGATGGTGGCAGTGTCCGGTGGCAAGGACAGTCTGGCCCTTCTTCATATTCTGGAAACGCGGAAACAGTGGATTCCGGTTACCTACTATCTCGAACCAGTATTTGTCAGTCTGGGTGAACCGGAAGATCAGCAGCGGCTGACCGTACTGGAAACGATCGTCTCATCGCTCAATCTCCATCTGCAGGTTGTCAAAACAGATATTGGTTACCGGCTGCGCCATGAGCCGCTGACCGAGCACGTTTGCTTTCATTGTTCCCGCTGGAAGCGGCAGGCGCTCTTTAACCATGCCCGTGAACAGGGGATCAGTAAGATTGTCTTTGGTCATCACCGGGACGACATTCTCGAAACAGCCCTCTTGAACCTGTTTTATGGCAGCAATTTCAGCACCATGGTTCCCCACCAGCGACTGTTCAATAATGCGGTCTCCCTGATCCGTCCCCTGGCATATCTTGATGAAACGGACGTGATCGCCTATTGTGTCCACCATAACCTGCCGGCCAATCAGCCGCCCTGCCCACTGTCGGGAGACAATCAGAAAAGAATGCTGGTCAGAGACCTGCTGAAACGACTCCAGGCTGACAATCCCAGGGTGAAGGACAGTATTTTTCATGCCCTGGGGAATGTCCGTCGAGACTATCTGCTTGATGTTGGCCGCCACCGGTAGCCGGCCACGCAGTTTTTGAGCCAACTGCAAATCGATACTTTCCCTCACCGCTAGGCGTCTTTGTCCCGGATACGTGATACTGTTATGCCGCTGCCATAATCTCTTTGCCATTTGTTGTTTTGTTGGCATATTTTATGCTTAGATTGCTGGTAACTGCATCATCATTTTGCTTGTTGAGGACCGGCGTGAAACAGCTCCAGAAACATGATATCGCCTTAACGATTCCCAGTCCGCCGCAGATTGTTACCAAACTGCTGACAATGATTGCCGAGGATTGCTGTTCATCGGCAGAACTGGGGGAGCTGATCCTCAATGATCCGTCGCTGACGGCCCGAATTCTTAAGGTGGCAAATTCCCCTTTTTACCAATTCAGTAACAAAATTGAAACGGTCAGCCATGCCATTTCCCTCCTTGGCCAGGAGACCATCCGGATGATCTGTGTCAGCGAATCGTTCCTGGCTATTTTTCCGATGCATAAAAGACGGTTGCCGCATCTGTTCCAGCAGCATAATGACCACTCCCTGTTGACCGGCATTTTTCTCAAAGCCATCGTCACCCAGCTTGCATTAGCCATTGATCCTGAAAAGGCTTTTATTGCCGGGTTGCTGCACGATATCGGCAAACCTATTTTGTGGTTTAATTTTCCCGATAAGGTTGCTGCCTATGAGCAGGCCTGCAAAACAGGACTTCGTGGGGAGGAAGCGGAACGGATGGTTTTTGGTTTCGACCATGTGATGGTGGCCGGCTGGTTGGCTGACGAATGGTTCCTTGATGATGAGCTGCTCAATGCGATGGTCAACCATCACCAGCAAGATGACTCTGATATGCAGCAGCCTGATCTGACGGCGCTGCTCTCAATTGCCAACCTGCTGGCAAAAAGCGTCAGTCTGGCAGATGATGAGATTACTGTCCTGTCCCATGCCAGGACATTTTTACATGCTGCCCTGCCGCAGTTGTGTCTGGAGGTCCTGCTGGCTGATGTCAATCGGGCGGTGAAGCCTTTTCACGGGAATCTGTTTCAGGGCTTGGGATTCAGGGATGGGCTGGTGGAGGTTGCCGCTGCTGCTGAAAACGAAGCTGCCGTAACAGATGATTCGGTGATCTCTCTGGGTGATACGTACCAGGAGATGGTGAAGAAGGCGCTGACCGTCTTTAATACCTATAACTATTTTCTGGGAAATTTTCAGCTGGGCGAGGCTTTTTACCGGATGCTGGAAAACATCCAGCTGTCGTTGGGCATGTCACAGATATTCATCCTGCTCTACAACCGGAAAGGCCGGCAGCTGGTGGTAAAGGGGGCCCCGGCAGCCTATCGTCAGTTGGTTGGTTGTGCCATGGCAATTACTGAACAGGAATATGCTGTTTTTGCTGGCAGAGAGCAGCAGGAAGTCTGGTTTACCAGCGGGCAGCAGTCAGCGATGCCGGAACTTGCCACGAAGTTTTTACATCTGTTTCAGGCTGAGCTGAATGACCCGCAAGGAGTTTTTGTTCCGGTCCAGAGTTCCGCATCGCTGGTCGGTGGGTTTGTTGCTTTATGCCGGCCGGAGCAGCAGCAGGCCGCAATGATTATTGAATTCCTCCGTGGCTATGCCGTACAGCTGGCGTTGGCCATCAAAATTCACCGTCTGAATAAGAAAATGATGGCTGCCGAGCGCGACAAAACTGTTACGGAAATGGCCGGTTCGTTGGCGCACACCATCAACCAGCCGCTGCAGACCCTGGCCAGCTATATCTATCTGCTGGAAAAGGAGATGAAAATCGGTTCCTCCGGTAGTGCCCATCGCAATGCCTACTGCGACAAAATGAAAAAGGCGCTGGAGGAGATCAATAGCGGCATCAAACGTTTTCAAGCGGCCCGGGAATATGAAGCGGCAGACTATTACGGCCGGGAAAAAATTCTCAGTATTTAGTGCCCTGAAAACCGCTGTTTTCCAATCCTTCTCTGCAGTTTTGAGTAATTCACCTTGCGAGATGCCGGCCGCCAGACTATGTGTGGGCAGCATCCCGTCCCACGCTTAGTGCCATACTTTCCCCAATCCCAGACCTAATCCGGCCGCCCCCAGGCAGATAATCACATTCAGCAGAATATTAATCAGGGCTTTCTGCCAGTTGCCATGTTCAATAAAGTGCAGAGTGTCAACACTGAATGTTGAAAAGGTGGTGAAGGCCCCCAGGAAGCCTATGGTTATGGAGCTTTTCAGCTGGGGGGGAAGTTCGGGGAGGGCAGTGAAGCCTTGCAGCAGGAGGGCGAGCAGAAATGAGCCGGCAACGTTAACGGCCAGGGTGCCGTAAGGCATGGCGGTGCCAACCTGGTTGTGGACCCAGCCGGTGATCAGAAAACGACCAATAGCACCAAAAAAACCACCGAGACCGATAAAAAGCAAATGAACCATGGTTCCTCTGATTTCAAGGGGCATTCAGCCGCCGCCGTAAACTGCACCTGTTCTCGCTGATACTCATCTCTTCATGAGCTGTTTATGGCTTTACTGCAGCCCTTTCCTGCCTGTCAAGTACTATTCAGGTATTATTCATGATATATCTGTGATATCTCCTTGACCAGCAAGTCCATTTGTGTCAAAATTTCGCTGATTTACCCGTAATTTTCAGGCGTGCTCATCAACGGGATCATGTCGGTGTGCTTTCAGGAGGAAAACCGTAATGCGGCCGGCGATTGAGGGGGAAGTGTAGGAGGGGTCATGTTAATTGTGATGGATAAAGAAGCTTCGCAGGAGGCCATCGACCGAACAGTAAAGGCGGTGGAATCAATGGGCTTTCACGGTCGGGTTATTCCCGGTGCCGGCCGGGTTGCCATTGGCGTGGTTGGCAATCAGGGGTATGTTGAAGATACGGCTATCTCCCGGCTTCCAGGAGTTTCCCATGTTATTCATGTGACTAAACCGTATAAGCTGGTCAGCCGTGATTTTCACCCTCAGGATACCATTGTCACGGTGGATGACTTACAGGTCGGCGAAGGCTATGACCCGGTTATCATTGCCGGACCCTGCTCGGTGGAGTCGGAAGAGCAGATGTTTGCCACTGCCGAGCAGGTGAAAAGATCCGGGGCGCATATGCTTCGTGGGGGAGCATTTAAACCTCGTACTGGGCCGCATAATTTTCAAGGTTTAGGTGAAGCTGGCCTGCGGTTGTTGAGTGAGGCCGGCAAGAGCAATGGTTTGCCGGTGGTGACCGAAGTCATGCGTATCGGCCAATTGGAGTTAGTAGCCCGTTACGCTGATGTGTTGCAGATCGGTGCCCGCAATATGCAGAATTTTGATTTGCTGAAAGAGGTTGGTAAAATCGACAAGCCGGTTCTCCTCAAACGAGGCATGTGTGCCACTCTTGATGAGTTTTTGGCCGCGGCGGAATATATTCTGGTGGGCGGCAATCCCCGAGTCATCCTGTGTGAGCGTGGCATCAGAACCTTTGAAACGGCGACCAGAAATACCATGGATCTGGCGATTGTGCCGCTGGTTAAGGAAAAATCCCACCTGCCAATTATTGTCGATCCTTCCCACGCGACGGGAAAGAGTTCCCTGGTTGCGCCGATGACTGTCGCCGGTCTTGTTGTCGGGGCTCACGGGGTGATGGTTGAGGTCCATCCACAGCCGGAATGTGCCCTTTCTGACGGTTTGCAGTCCCTCGATTTTGTCACTTTTGACCGGCTCATGCAGCGGGTGAAGCATTGTTTGCCTAAAGTTGAGTAGCTGTCTGTAATGATAAAAAAAATATCTATTTTGCTTTCATTCCTGCTGTTTTTTTATGTTGCTATGGCGGTACCGGCTGCCCGTGCCGATCGTTCAGAGGAGGAGATAGCCAAGGTAGCCATCGGGGCATATCAAGACGGTTTCTATGATGTAGCCCGGGAAGAATTGGAAGATTTCCTCATTGCCTACCCCAACTCCTACCATGTTGCACAAATAAAACTGATTCTATTAATGACCTATCTGCAGCTTGGTGAATGTCGGGAAGCATCAGTCATCTGGCCGGAGCTGGCAAAAGAAGGCCGCCTTGAAGCGCTTGGCTTTTCCCCACCCCAACTGTTGTTTCAGTTGGGGCTTTGCTTTTTTCAAGAACTTGACTTTCCGCATGCGGACCTTTTTTTTCAGGAAATTATCCAGTCATATCCAACCAGCGGGCTGGCTTCCCAGGCCCATTTTCTGCTGGCCAAGATGGCTTTTCACCAAGGAAAGTTCGCTGTTGCTGTCGACCATGCATTGCCTTTCGTGACCGGCGATGACGGCCGCTTTTCACCGCCACAGCAGAAGGAACTGCTATCGATTGCCAGTCTGTCCTGTTATCGGATCGGCAAGTTTGCCGAGGCGTTGCCGTTGCTGCGTTCTTATTGCGATCGTTATGCTGATGGGATGGATCCACCTGCAAAACAGTATTACTTCAAGGTTCTGGTGGATGCATCCCTGAAGGGGAACCAGGTGTCCATTGCCAACCAGGTGATGGATCAGTGGCTGGCAGAATTTCCTCAGGTGAAGCAGGACGCCGATCTCCTCTTTGCTGTCGGTCAGGAGAATTATCGCCATCAACAGTATGATGCGGCCCGGAAATATCTTTTGTTGCTGGTTGCCCAGGAAGGCATCAAGCTTGAACAGCATCGGTTGGCCTACGGTTACCTGGTAAATGGCAATCTGGCAACCGGCCGGCAGCAGGATATGGTTTCCCTCTTGATCAAACTTATTCCGTTGGAAGAGGGGCTGCCGGAACAGTCCCAGCATTTGAAGCTCCTGGCAACGCTTTCCTACAATAGCAAAAACTATGTTCAGTGTGTTACTTCACTGGATCAGCTGCTGGAGCATTTTCCAGCGACTGTTCATGATGATGATATCCTGTTAACCTATCTCATGGCCCAATCGGTGCTGGGGAAATATCAGCAGGCGCTTGCAAATCTGCCGCCCGCAGATCGTCTTTTTGCAGACCTTGGCGGTGAAAAAAGGCAGGAGGCAGCATATCTCTATGCCTTGTGCCTGGAACAAGCCAGCCGGCAGGATGATGCTTTTCTTCTGTTGCGGAAGCTCTATGGTCAGATCTCCCAGCGAGAGGAAAAAATCAAAGTACTATACGTCCTCGATCGGCTGTCGCAAAAAATGGGTGATGCCGAACGGGCTGCGTGGGTAGCGAAACAGGTGCTGCAGGAATTTTCTTTGGATCGGCGGACCGATGAACAGTTGCTCAAAGAGTATCCTCACCTGGTGTTCAGTGTTGCACGGTATTTTTACCGGCAGCAGGAATACGGCCAAGCGGTCCCCTCCTTGCTGTGGCTTAAAGGTTTGCCGGTGCAACCTTCCCAGGATTTTTTTCATCAAGCTCTTTTTCTCCTGGGGGAGTGCTATGGCCACCTTGATAAGCCCCTTGACGCTCTTCCCCTGTATGAAGAGCTTGCCGCTGCCGGAGGACATTACCAGGAACTGGCAGCCTTGCGGTTGACGGTTTTTTATGAACGTCTGGGATACCAGGACAAAAAAACGGCGGTCTATGAGCTGCTGCAACGGCTTACCCATGATGCGGCCCTGAAGCGGGAGCTGCAGAAAAAAGACCGCCGTAAACTGCAGGATGAAGGCGGACAGCAATGAAACTTTTTTTCACGGCATGCGGTCTGGCTCTGGTCATTGAAGGGATGCCCTATTTTCTCTTTCCCTCCGGGATAAAGCGTCTATTGGCATCGCTGCAGGAAATGCCGGCCCAGTCGCTGAGATTGTTCGGCCTGACAGCAATGCTGATCGGCGTAGCCATCATGTACCTTGCCAAAATGAGCTAGACTGACCTTTTTACAGCGTTATGGCTGTTGATATGTGGCCGCTACTGCCATGGACGCTGCCGGCAATTTTAGCCGGTCTGTGGGTGGTCCCCATGGCGTGCGCAGTTTAGAACTTGACTTAGCCGGTTACTTATGGTTTAAAACCCCTCTAAAATCAATCATTTTGGTCTTTGAAAATATGGATGTTGACCTTTTTTCCTATGACCTGCCACCAGGGCATATCGCCCAGCATCCTCTGCCGTCCCGCGATCAGTCCCGGATGCTGGTTCTCGGTCGTCAGCAGGAGGATGTTCATGACAGCCGGTTTTGCCAACTTGCTTCATGGCTGGAGGCTGGAGATCTTTTGGTCTACAATGATACCAGGGTGCTGCCAGCTCGCTTGCTGGGCCGCAAAATGACCGGTGGGCAAGTGGAAGTCTTTCTGCTTGACTATCAGCATGGCAGCCCCACCGAGGAAGTCTGGCAATGTCTGTACAAGTCCTCCAAATCAGTTCGTTTGGGGCAGGAGATTTGTTTTGGTGAGGAGATGCGCGGGCGTGTTGTGGCTCCTTCGACTGCCAACCCAGGGGCTATCACGCTGCTGACGGATCAGGACAGGACAGTTCGGAAGGTTATTAATGCCATCGGCAAGGTACCTTTGCCTCCCTATATCAAACGAGATCCCGGGGATGATGATCGACACCGCTATCAGACTATTTTTGCCGAGGTGGGCAAGCAGGGAGCCGTTGCTGCTCCCACGGCAGGACTTCATTTTACGCCGGAGCTGCTCGCCAGCCTGAAGGCGGCCGGAGTCCTGTTTGCCCCGCTGACGCTCCATGTGGGGCTGGGTACCTTTTCACCGGTGAAAGCTGCCGTGGTGGAAGATCACCAGATTCACCGGGAGTTGTTCGAGATTTCCACCACTACTCTGGAGCGCATTGCCGAAACAAAAAGCAAGGGCAAACGGGTCATAGCCATCGGCACCACGGTTACCAGGGCGCTTGAGTATCAAGCCAGAACCGGCCACCAGCAAGGCTGGTGTGATCTGTTCATCTATCCAGGCTATATCTTTCAGGTCATTGATGGTTTAATTACCAATTTTCACCTTCCCCGTTCTACTTTGCTGATGCTGGTAGCCGCCTATGCCGGCCGCCAGCGCATGCTAGCAGCATACCGTCACGCGGTCAGGGAGGGATACCGTTTTTACAGCTATGGCGACGGAATGCTGATACTCTGATGAATTGTTTTTCTCTGACTGCCAATGATCAGGGCAGTGCCGCCCGTTTGGGACGATTGCGCACGGAGCATGGGGTTATTGAAACGCCTTGTTTTATGCCGGTGGGAACCAGGGCGACCGTTAAAGGGATAACTCCTTTGCAGCTGAAGGAGGAGATCGGTGCCCAGATCATTCTTGCCAATACCTACCATCTGTTTTTGCGTCCCGGCCATCAGCTGATTGCCGATCTTGGTGGGCTGCATTCATTTATGGGGTGGGACGGGCCAATCCTCACCGACAGCGGTGGTTTCCAGGTGTTCAGCCTTTCATCCCTGCGTACGCTTGAAGAGCAGGGGGTGACGTTCCGCTCCCCGGTGGATGGCAGTCGGCATCTCCTGACTCCTGAACGGGCAATTGAGGTGCAGGAGGCCCTGGGTGCCGACATTATTATGGCCTTTGATGAATGCACCCCCTATCCGGTGGATTTTAAACGGGCCAGGGAATCTCTCCAGCTGACCGCCCGCTGGGCCCGGCGCTCCAAGGCAGCTCGCCGGCGGTCTGACAATCTGCTTTTTGGCATTGTTCAGGGGAGTATGTTTGAAGAGCTGCGTCGTGAAAGTGCGGATCTGACCCTGGAGGTTGATTTTGACGGCTATGCTGTCGGGGGGCTCAGTGTTGGCGAGGAGAAAGCCCTGATGCTGGACATGATCCGGGTGACGTCTCCCATGCTGCCGCCTGATCGTCCCCGCTATCTTATGGGCGTGGGCAAGCCGGAAGACCTGGTACAGGCGGTGGCGGCCGGCATCGATATGTTCGACTGCGTCCTGCCCACCAGAAACGCCCGTAATGGCATGTACTTTACCTGGCAGGGGCCGCTAAGTATTAAACAAGCACGTTATAAGGCGGATGCGTTGCCCGTTGACGAGCAGTGTTCCTGTTATGTCTGCCGCAACTTTTCACGTGCTTATCTGCGTCATCTGTTCATGGCATCTGAAATTCTGTCATCAGTACTGGCAACGATCCATAATCTTTATTTTTATCATCAATTGATGGCAAAGATCAGAGATCATCTCCAGGCCGGAACATTTACCGCGTTCATGGACGGCGTCCTGCCACTGTTGCTGTCCGGGGCCGGCGAGCGAAAAGCATAACGCAATCAAGCATTAGTGATTATTTATTAACATTAAGTAAGGAGAGATCGTATGTTAGGAGTAGCATTTGCCATGGCACAGAATCCTGCCGGGGGTGGACCGGCCGGTGGTCTTGAAGGATTAAAGGCTTTTTTCCCCCTTATCCTCATGTTCGCGATTTTTTATTTTCTGCTCATCCGACCGCAGCAGAAAAAGCAGAAGGAACATAAAAACATGCTGGCCAATCTCAAACGGGGAGATGAGATTGTGACTGCCGGTGGCTTAATGGGCAAGGTTACCGCCATCAGCGATCGGGTGGTTACGATAGAAGTGGCGGATAAAATCCGAGTGCGGATTCTCCGCAGTCAGGTAATGACCATTGTTCAGGGTGATCTGTCATCATAACCGTTACGCGTTTGCTGCAGGAGTTATCCGATTATGATTAAAAGTGTTAAGCTTCGCCTGCTGATTATCCTGGCCACCATTATCCTGGCAGGGGTTTACCTGATGCCGTCGGTGGTGTCCGACCTGCCTGACTGGTGGGGGAAGGTGCTGCCAACTGATAAGATCCATTTGGGTTTGGACCTTCAGGGTGGCATTCATCTGCTGATGGAGGTTGATGTTGAAAAAGCCCTCTCTGCTTCAACCGACCGGGTAGCCGGAGAAATGCAGCGCCTGCTGCGTGATAAAAAGATTGATTTTGAGCAGGTGAAGCAAGTTGATGCCGGAACGTTGTCCATTGTTCTTACCCATGCTGGGGATAGTTCGGTGATAAAAGATCTGCTGGGGAATGAAATGCCTCAATGGCAGATGATGTCTGCGGAGGAGCAGGTGGTCAGTTATCGGGTTTCCAGTGATGAGCGCCGGCGGATTGAAAAGCTTGCCATTGACCAGGCCGTGGAAACCATGCGCAACCGCATCGATCAGTTCGGCGTTTCCGAGCCGGAAATCAGACCCCAGGCAGACAACCGGATTTTGGTGCAGTTGCCCGGCATCAAGGATACCAGGCGGGCCATTGATCTGATCGGTAAAACGGCACTGCTTGAGTTCAAGCTGGTGAGTGAATCGTTTGATCCCCGGAACCTGGAATCAGGTACTCTGCCTGATCACCTTGAGGTCTTGTACCAGCAGGAATATGATCCGGTGACCAAGAAAGTGGTCCGTCAGGTTCCTTTTGTGCTGGAGAAGGAGTCCCTGATGACCGGCGAATATATTGCCGATGCCAAGGTTCGCTTCAACTCCCAGTTCGGCGAACCCTATGTGGCGATGGACTTTAACTCCCAGGGGGCGAAGCTGTTTGATCGGATTACGGCTGAGAACGTTAAACGGCGGCTGGCGATTATCCTCGATAATCATGTTTATTCTGCCCCGGTCATCCAGGAGCGGATTGCCGGTGGCAAGGCTCAGATCAGCGGCCGTTTTTCCGCCAAGGAAGCACGCGACCTGGCCATCGTGCTGCGGGCCGGGGCCTTGCCGGCACCCATCAGAATTCTTGAAAAAAGAGCGGTGGGTCCCTCTTTGGGCCATGATTCGATCCGTAAGGGCCTGATATCCATGGTTGTTGGTGGTCTCCTGGTAGTTCTGTTCATGTTTGCCTTTTACCGTCTCAGCGGTTTGGTTGCCAACCTCGCGCTGGTACTCAATATGCTCTTCATTCTGAGCATTTTAGCATTGGCCAAGGCCACCCTGACCCTGCCGGGTATCGCCGGCATTGTTCTGACCATCGGTATGGCCGTTGATGCCAATGTCCTGATTTTTGAACGGATCAAGGAGGAACTGCGGCTGGGCAAGACCCCCCGGGCTGCCCTTGACAGCGGCTACGGCAAGGCATTTTTGACCATTATGGATGCCAATATAACGACCTTGATTGCCGCCATTGTCCTCTATCAGTATGGTACCGGCCCCATCAAGGGGTTTGCCGTTACCTTGTCCGTCGGGATTATTTCCAGCTTGTTTACCGCCATTTTTGTTACCCGGCTGGTGTATGATTTTATTCAGGAGCGGAAAGCCCTGAAACGGTTAAGTATTTAAGGTGAATCAGCAATACCGCATCGTTTTGGAACGACTGGACGTTGTCCTCCGGCCGGTGGAACTGTGAGGTTATACCCGGTTCCTATTGAGTGGTGATCGCTGAAAATTTCATGATAATACGATCGTTGATGACCTGATGCACTACCTTATTTTTCAAGGAGCATGCCAATGCAGTTTATTAAGCCTGGAACAACCATTGACTTTGTCAGTCGGAGATTCCTTTTCCTAAGCCTTTCAGCGGCCGTCATTGCGATTGGCCTCATATCCCTGATCTTCCATGGTGGCTTGAATTATGGCATCGATTTTGTCGGGGGTACCCTCGTGCAGGTGAAGTTCGGCCAGGCAACCACGCCTGATGCCATTCGCGATGCCCTTCAGGGTCTTGACCTGGGCAATAGTACCATCCAGCAGTTTGAAGAGGCGGAGGGGGGGGAATTTCTCATCAGGGTGGAGAAATCAAAAGCTGATCTGGTGGATCTCTCTGATGAGATCAAAGGGGCTCTGGATATACGGTATGGTCCCGGACAGGTGGACATCCGCCGGGTTGAGATGGTTGGTCCCAAGGTTGGCGAGGATCTGCGCCGCAAAGGGATATTTGCCATTATCTACGCCATAATTGGTATTCTCGTATATGTTACTTTCCGGTTTGAATTCAAGTTTGCCGTCGGTGCGGTAGTCGCGCTGGTGCATGATGTGCTGATTACCGTGGGGCTCTTTTCACTGCTCAACATGGAGTTCAGCCTGCCGATTGTTGCCGCCCTGCTGGCCATCGTCGGGTATTCGCTCAACGATACGATCGTCGTCTATGACCGGATCAGGGAAAACCTGCGTAAAGCGGGGCGCAAAACCTATGAGGACGTTATCAATGCGTCGATCAACGAAACCCTGAGCCGGACAATTCTGACCTCCCTGACAACGTTATTGGTTCTGATCAGTCTTTATTTCCTCGGCGGCGGTGTCATCCATGACTTTGCCTTTGCCTTGATTGTCGGTGTCGTGGTGGGGACCTATTCTTCCATCTTTATTGCCAGTCCGGTGGTCATTGCCATGCGCAAGATGAAATTTCTGCAGCGCCAGAACCAAAAGGTCTAAGTGGGGATGAACGACTGATGATGCGCCTTGCAGAAATATTTACCAGCCTCCAAGGGGAGTCCACATTTGCCGGACTCCCCTGTGTTTTTGTGCGCTGCGCCGGCTGCAATCTTTGCTGCTCCTATTGTGATACCACCTATGCCCGGGAGTATGCAGCGGGCCGGGAAATGACGATTGATGAGGTTGTCGCGCTGGTTCTTGCCGAGGAGGTGCCAATGGTGGAGATCACCGGCGGGGAACCCCTGCTCCAACCTGAAACCCCCCGGTTGATCGATCGTCTGCTGGCGGCCGGTAGAAAAGTGTTGCTGGAAACCAATGGTTCCCAGGATATTTCCAGGATCGATCAGCGGGTGCAGATTATTCTCGATATTAAAACCCCGGGGAGCGGGATGGCTGAATGTAATCGTCTGGAGAACCTTTCCAGCCTGGGGGATAACTGCCAGGTGAAATTCGTCCTGACTGATGAAGATGATTTTTGGTGGAGCCGTGATTTTATCCGCTTACATCTGTCATCCGTCAGCGAAATTTTATTCAGTCCGGTGCACGGTCTGCTGGCTCCCCGGCGGCTGGCGGAGCTGATTCTCCAGGAACAGCTGCCGGTCAGGCTGCAGTTGCAGCTGCACCGGCTGTTATGGCCCGGAGAGGAGCGCGGAAGATAATGGCGGAAAAGAAAGCGGTAATCCTGCTCAGTGGTGGTCTTGATTCGGCCACGGTGACCGCCGTGGCTAGAGCTGAGGAGTATCATCTCTACTGCCTGAGTTTCGACTATGGCCAGCGCCATGCGTTTGAACTGCAGGCGGCGGAGCGGGTGGCCGCCTCTATGGGAGCGGTGGAACATCTGATTCTGCGGTTGGACTTGGGGAGAATCGGAGGGTCTTCACTGACCGATCATCGCTTGGCGGTACCGAAGGGAGGAGTGCATCTGCTGACCGGCGAGATTCCTTCCACCTATGTTCCAGCCCGCAACACCATCTTTATTGCCCATGCGGTTTCCTGGGCTGAAACCCTGGGAGCCCGTGATATTTTTCTAGGGGTTAATGCCCTTGACTACAGTGGCTACCCCGATTGTCGGCCGGAGTATGTGGCAGCCATGGAACGGGCGGTGAATCTGGGTACCAAACTGGGGGTACAGGAAAAAGCCCCCTATTTTCGCCTGCAAACTCCCCTTATATCACTTCGTAAACAGGAAATTATCGCCCTGGGGCTGCGTCTAGGAGTGGATTATTCACTGACCCACAGCTGCTATGAGCCTGATGGCCGGGGAAATCCCTGCGGTCTATGTGACAGTTGTCGTTTGCGGTTGGCAGGGTTCAAGAGCAACGGTTTGGCTGATCCGTTGCCCTATCAGGATCAAATGCGGGAAAGCTGAATAATATCCATCACTTTTTTCATGGTCTGCGGATTGCCGGCGGCGACGATCGGGTGAGTTTTTTCCAGATCAAGGGTCAGCTCATTAAGGTTTTCCCCCAGCATGCCGGTGATAACTCCGCCAACCTCCTCAAGAATAATCTTGCCGGCAACATAATCGATCGTCCGTGAAGGGATGGGGTAGAAAAAGACATCAATGGTGCCGGCGGCCAGGTAGCAGATGTCGAGGGCGGTGGAGCCAAGGGAGCGGGCCCGTTCAAACATTTCCAGTAAGGGCTCAATTCTTTTGAGCCCGGCTTTGTTGTGGGCCGCTTCAAAAACAAAAGCCCGGGGAATATCAACCTGTTTGGCGTTTATGGCCTGCTGGTTGAAAAACGCCCCTGAGCCTTTGCTGGCATGGAATTCATCACCGTTTGCCAGATTCTTGACGTAGCCAAGGACCACATCCCCGACCGTACTGCCGGAGGCCACCGCCATGGCGGTGGCATAGTAGGGAATTCCCTGGCGGGCGTTGAAGCTGCCGTCAAGAGGATCAATGACGATACGCCAGTGAGGATCCTCGCCGAAGGTTCTGGTCCCCAGTTCTTCCGAAATCAGGACAAAATCAAAGCCGTAGTTGGTATGCAGAGTTTCCAGCTTGTCGAGGATGATATCCTCGGCAAGCTTATCTATCTTGAGGGTCATATCGCCGCCGGCTCCCTTGCCCATGATCAGGGCACCTTCGCTGGTGCCGGCGTACCGCCCCATCGCATTGCTGATTTTACTGCTCAGACTGCGAAAGGTTTCAAGCCAAAAATCAAGATCCATTACCGCTACCTCATCACTCTTATTTTCAAGCTGTCTACCATATTCTCCTGGGGATGGCAAGATGGGGATATTTTCTCCTTGCCGTTCCTCTATCTTTACACTATTATTATTTACAACCATCGTTTGGCGGGGTGCATGTTGCCAACCTCGAGGCTGGAAAAGGCATTAACCAGACAACCTGGTTCCCGGCCGGCGGGCGGCATCATCAATGCTGTCCGGGCGATGGACTATGAGGATGCCCCACTCATGGGGTGCTCCAGACTGCATTCGACCTTTGCTGTTTGCCAATGTCCCTGAGGTGGAAGAACACTGATGATTCACCAGTTTGATTTTCTTGTTATCGGCAGCGGTATTGCTGGTCTTTTCTATGCCCAGCAGGTTGCTCCCCATGGGACGGTGGCGGTGATTACCAAAAAGAAGAAAAAGGATTCCAATACCAATCTGGCCCAGGGCGGCATTGCAGCGGTCGTCGGGCAGGGCGATTCCTATGATTCCCATATTGCGGATACCCTGCAGGCCGGGGCCGGTCTTTGTCATCGAGATGTGGTTGAAATGGTGGTCCATGAAGGGCCCCAGCGCATCAATGATCTGATTCAACTGGGGGTTCAGTTTACAGAGTCGTCCTCTGGCTGTACGTATGATCTTACCAGAGAGGGGGGGCATTCAAACCGGAGGATTCTGCATGCGGCGGACTGGACCGGCAGGGAGATTGAGAAAGCCTTGATCAACCACTGCCAGGAACATCCGCGGATTACCATTTTTGAGGACATGGCAGCCATCGACCTCCTGACTTCCAGCAAATATTTGGATGTTCCGCCCCAACATGACTGTTGTTGGGGGACGTATGCCCTGGAATGCAAGACCGGTATGGTTCATACTTTTCTTGCCCGACAGACGGTGATTACCACTGGTGGCGCCGGCAAGGTATACCTTTTTACCACCAATCCTGATATTGCCACTGGTGATGGGGTGGCAATGGCCTCGCGGGCCGGCGCCCGGATTGCCAATATGGAGTTTTTTCAATTTCATCCCACCTGTCTTTATCACCCGAAAACAAAAAACTTCCTTATTTCTGAAGCGGTCCGTGGTGAAGGTGGGATCCTGCGCCGCCGTGACGGCCAGCAGTTTATGGGACGCTACAGTGCGGCCAAAGAACTTGCTTCCCGCGATATTGTTGCCCGGGCAATTGATAATGAGATGAAGTCAACCGGTGACGATTGTGTCTTTCTCGATATTACCCACTTGTCCCGGGATTACATTCAGAAGCGTTTTCCCTTGATCCATTCAACCTGCCTCCAGCTGGGCATCGATATTACCCGTGAACCGATTCCGGTGGTTCCAGCCGCCCACTATCTGTGCGGCGGTATCGTTGTCGACCATGATGGCTGTAGCTCCCTGTCCCGGTTATTTGCCTGTGGCGAAGCAGCCTGTACGGGATTGCACGGAGCTAACCGATTGGCAAGCAATTCGCTGCTGGAAGCGGTCGTCTATGCCAGTCGGGCCGCCCGGGCTTCCGTGAACGCCCTGGCTGCTGACCGCCAGTCGGTTCCCAGATTTCCCGACTGGGTGTATACGCAGCGAAGCGATGTCGATGAAAATGTTATTATTTCCCATAACTGGGATGAAATTCGCCGGCTGATGTGGAGCTATGTGGGGATAGTTCGTTCACAGAAACGATTGTTGCGGGCCAAACATCGTATTGATCTGCTTCATAATGAGATTCGTGAATTTTACTGGGATCACGTGCTGTCCAGCGACCTGTTGGAACTGCGCAATATTGCCGTTGTTGCCGACCTGATTATCAGCGCGGCCATGTATCGCAAGGAAAGCCGAGGTCTGCACTATAATATTGATTATCCCGAGAGGGACGATGCCGATTGGCTGGTTGATACAGTCCAGGTGGCCGGCCAATGCTTCAGCCTTCCTTTACATCCTGACCACCTTTCCTGATTATTTTTATGTGGGCGGTTGCCAACCCTGGCTGCCGCTTTCAGCCTTTTTCCCGGTTTTGATAGCGGCGTCCGGATGGCAAGGTGCTCAGCCCTTTCACTGTTGCCGCTGCCAGCGATTCCCGGGCGGCACCATCTTCGATGAAGAGTTAGTTCCTTTCTGCAGGAGGATTTCTCCCCGACAGACTGGCTCCACAAGTTCCCTCTTGTAGAGATGGACAAGGGAGAGTGATGCTTTGGTCGCCAGTCGGAGCAGTTCACCATCGCTGATGGCTCCACCGATGTTCCATGACCAGTTGGTTACCTCATCGGCAAATCCGGCAGGCAGATCACCAACCAGGAGCAGATCATGAATCAGGAGATGGCCTCCCGGGACGAGCAGGCTGGCGATATCATGGAAAAACGATGCTTTGTCAACGATAATATTGAAGGAGCCGTTCATAGAGATCAGATCAATGAAAGCGTGATGGTAGGGAAGGTGGCTGAAATCGGCATGAACCAGCTGGATGGTGGTGGCAAGCTGCAGCAGCTCCCGGGCACGCCTGGCCAGGCTGAGCAGCTCCCAGCTCAGATCAAGGCCGAGAAGAGCGGGGTTCAGCTGGCGATCCCCAGCCAGGATGCAGAGGTCAAGCCCGCTGCCGCAGCCCAGGTCAAAAACAACGGATGGCTGCAGATTCCTGATGACCGGCAGGGGGTTGCCGCAGGGGAAACTGGTTCCGATCTGAAAATCAGGCAGGGGCTGGAGGTCTTCGGTGGCATAACCGAGTTCTTCTAAAAGGGCTATGCCGCGGGCCGGGCTGACCCCTCCCAGCAAACCGAGGGGCTGGCGGGCGGCGGCATCATACATCTGGCGTAGTGATTGGCGCAGTTTGAGCTTGAAATCCATTGGAAACGGCTTGTACTCGGTGTATGGCTGTGATATAGCCCCTGAAGATTAGCATGGTATATCAGCAGACTGTGCAGCCTGCAGGCTGCTATAATCCGCAATGACCACCAACAATCCCCGTGCGAACAACGTTGATGCCGTTATATGGTTTTTTCTTTCCCGAAACAAGAGCTAATTTCCTGTACTCTCTCCGACTTGGATTTTACTGATCGCCGGTTCCCTTTTTCCTATGGGCCGTTGCCGGAAACGTTTCTTACTTCCGTTGAACAGATCGGCATTGCGGTGCCGCCCCTCTTGATCCATGGGCCGCGTGGACATGTCATTGTTTGTGGCCGGCGACGTCTGGAGGCAGCCTCGGCTGTTTTTCCGCCGGCGCAAACGATCGAAGCCAGAATGGTTGAGGCTGATGATGAACAACGCCTGTTTTCCCTGGCCTTGTGGGATAATCTCGCTCATCGTTCCTTCAACCTGGTGGAGACTGCCGACATTGTCTGGCGCCTGGAAGAGCTGTACGATGAGCCGACGATCAGGGCTGATTTCCTGCCCCATCTTGGTGTTCCTTCCAAACGACGGTATCTGGAACGTTATCGCGCCATTGTCCAGCTGTCACCCACCATCAGGCTACTGCTGGCCCGGGGGGCGATGGATGGGGAGACGGTTGACATCATAAAGAGCTGGCCGGCGGAAGATCATGAACTGCTGATGACGGTGGCCCATGAGTTGGTTCTGAACCGCAATAAATTGCGTCAGACGGTCCAGAATGTGGATGACCTTGCCCGTCGGGACGGCAAAAAACCCGCACAGGTGATCCATGAGGTTGCCAACTCTCTGCCCGAAGGTTGCCATTCGGCTGCAGATTTCCGCCAGCAGCTGCAGGTCAGGCTGTTTCCCTGTCTCAGTGCGCAGGAAAACCGTTTCCGGGAGTTCTGCTCATCTCTGCAGCTGCCCCGCCATGTCCACTTGGTCGCGCCGCCCAATTTTGAGGGTGACGAATATACCCTGGAGATCCGTTTTCGTTCGCCAGCGGAGTGGAGATCTGCTTGTAAGTGGGTGTCAAATCTTGAGGGTAACAGGCTTGATGAGCTTTTTAATGACTGATGGCTTCGTAACAATGATACCTTCTTTGTTGCGAAGCGTCCTTTCAGGGTTGTACTGGATGGTTGCCGGTTTTTTACGGCGTTTTGCCCGTTGCTACGAGTCCATCAATGACTAAAAGCATGTTTCAGCCGACCCGGGTGCTGGTGGAGCAGGATGCCTTTTCCTACCCTTACACGGAAGAAATTCTCCAGCGGCTGCCAGCCGCGGAGGTCGTTACCATCGGCCATCCTGACCAGGAGTTGTTCCATGAACTGGACTTTTCGCCGGCCAAAACCCTGCTGTTGATGGTTCACCGGGGTAAATTTTTCAAACCCTGTCCGGGGACGGCAGAGAACTACCGCTGCTGTCTTTACCAGATCCTCCATCTTGGCTTGGGCTGCAGCATCGGCTGCAGTTATTGTGTTTTGCAGGGGTATCTGAATAACCCCTTCATTACCCAGTTCGTCAATCTTGACGATGCTCTGCGTGAGCTTGATGAGGTGTTCAGCAGCCACCCTGACTCTTTTTTCCGCATCGGCACCGGTGAGTTCACCGATAGCCTGTTCATGGACCCCCTGACCCGGTTGTCGGCAAAGCTGGTACCCTATTTCGCCCGGCAGACACACGCCGTGCTGGAGTTGAAAACCAAAAGTGTAGCGGTGGACAACCTGTTGCAGCTTGAAGGGGAGGTTGGCGAAACGATCGTTTCCTGGAGTCTGAATGCACCGTCGGTGGTTGCCCGGGAGGAGCTGGGGGCGCCATCGCTTAAACAGCGACTGGCAGCCGCTGCCCGCTGCCGGCAGCGTGGGTATCGCATCGGTCTGCACTTCGATCCGCTGGTATTTTTTCCTGGCTGGCAGCAGGAGTATCGTGAAACGGTACGGTTGATCTTTGATTATCTTGCTCCTGATGATATTATCTGGATCTCACTGGGGGCGTTTCGTTATCTGCCGCCGATGAAAGAGGCGATCAAAGAGCAGCACCCCGAGAGTAGCATTATCTATCAGGAATTTGTCCGTGGACTGGATGGTAAAATGCGTTACTTCTCCGGTATTCGCCGTGCCATGTATCGCCATCTGGTGGCCGAAATCAGGCAGCATGCCCCCGATGTGTTTCTCTATTTCTGCATGGAACATGAACGGCTCTGGCTGGATGTCTTCGGCTATGCGCCGACTGACAACCAGCAGCTCTCTCTCTGGCTTGACCGGTGCTGCCATCGCTATCCGGCACAAAAATAACAACTCCGCTACTGGAAGGATGATGATTGGCATTATCACTGCTTTTCGCCATGAACTTGCACCGCTGCTGGCTGCCCAGCCGTGGCGGCAGGAATCTTATGACGGACGATCTTTTTACCGCCGTCAGTTACAAGGCTGCGGGGTGGTTGCCACCTCATCCGGACTAGGAAAGGTGATGGCCGCTTCCACCTCGCAACTGATGATCAGCCGTTTTCAGCCGCTTATACTGATCAATGTCGGTTCCTGTGGCGGGGTTGCCCCGCATCTGAAGATTGGCGACCAGGTTTTGGCCTCGTCGGTTGTTGAATATGATTTTGCCAGCCTGCATAAAGATGTTCCCCGCCTGCAGTGTGCGCCGTCGCTTGTTGAAATGCTGGCTGACCGGGTTGCCGGACTCCATGTGGGCCCGGTGGCTTCGGCCGACCAAAATGCTGATACACCAGCAAAAAGGGCCTGGCTTCATGAACAGTTTCAGGCGTTGGCAGCTGATTGGGAGGGGGCGGCGGTGGTTCGGGTTGCCCGGCGCAATGGATTGCCGGCGCTGGTATTACGCGGTGTTACTGATGTGGGTTCGGATGAGCTGGAAAAGGAGTTCAGTGCCCATGTGGATGAGGTCTTGCCGTTGCTGGCCGATACCATGGAAGTGATGCTTGAGGTGCTGGCTGAGTTGATCCGCACCGGCGTCATTCCACGTAGCGAGGCTTAAACAATGGCCGTCAAGCATTTCAATCCGCCGCAGCTTATTGTCATCAGTTTTATGGTGGCAATTATCTTCGGCAGCATGGTGCTCATGCTGCCGGCAGCGGTGAACGGACCGCCTTTGAGGTTTATTGATGCCCTCTTCACCTCAGCGTCGGCAGTGTGTGTCACCGGACTGGTGGTGGTTGATACCGGCACCCGGTTTACTCTGTTTGGTCAGTTGACGATTCTCGCCCTGATTCAGCTGGGCGGGCTGGGGATTATGACGTTTTCGGTGGTTTTTGTTCTGCTGCTGGGGCGCAAGCTGGCATTCCGGGAGAAGCTGCTGATCAGCGATGCCTTTTCTCACCTGCCCGTCAATGATATCCGCTACCTGGTGAGACAGATACTGCTTTTTACGGTTGCCATTGAGGGGTGTGGGGCGGTCATCCTTTTCTGCTGCTGGCTGCCTGATTTTTCCTGGCCCCATGCCGGCTACCTGGCTGTTTTCCATGCGATTTCAGCCTTTTGCAATGCCGGCTTTTCCCTTTTCAGTGACAGTCTGACAAGCTATCGCCATGATATTTTTGTCAACCTGACGGTCATGGTACTGATTATCGCCGGCGGCCTGGGATTTCTGGTGATCATGGAAATCCCCTATGTTGTCCGTCAGCGGCTGCGGCATCAACGGGTGCGGCTGACCCTGCACAGCAAGCTGGTTCTGCTGGTGACAGTGCTCCTGATTGTTGGTGGAACATGCTTGCTTTTTCTCACTGAACAGGTGCATACCCTGAGTGAACTATCGCCGGGCAGGGGACTGCTGGCGGCAGCTTTTCAGGCGGTCAGTGCCCGCACTGCCGGCTTCAACACTCTGGATATCGGCTCTTTTGGCAATCCTTCCCTGTTGATCGTCATCCTCTTGATGTTTGTCGGTGCTTCTCCGGGCTCCTGCGGCGGTGGAGTCAAGACAACAGCTTTCGGGGTTTTCCTGCTGATGTGCTGGAGCCGCTTTGCCGGTCGGGATACGGTCAACCTTTTTGGCCGTACTTTTCCCCCGAGCACGATTGTTGACGCGTTGACCATTATTATTACCGCCTCGCTTGTGCTGATAGTATTTCTGTTGGCATTATCGATTTCAGAGGCTCAGCTGCATCTGCCTTTGGCGGTTGAGCATGGTCGTTTTCTCCATCTACTTTTTGAAGAGGTGTCGGCTTTTGCCACTGTGGGACTTTCAACTGGCGTGACCCCGACCCTGACCGACCCGGGAAAATTCCTGCTTGTGCTGTTGATGTTTACCGGCCGGGTGGGACCTTTGACCGCCGTTCTGGTATGGGCCCGCCGCCGTCCCCATGGCAGGTATCAGTATGCCGAAGAACAGGTAATGATCGGCTGATTGATCGGCTGGAGGTTTTTCCATGAGACTGTTTGTGGTTATCGGTTTGGGCAGTTTTGGCTATTATGCCGCAAAACGGCTTTATGCTCTGGGGCAGGAGGTGATGGTTATTGACCATGACAAAGAACTGGTCCAGAGCATCAAGGATCAGGTTTCCCGGGCGGTGGTGGCAGATGCCACGGACCGGGAAAGTCTTGAACGGCTCGGACTTGCTGATGTTGACGTGGCCCTGGTCAGTGTTGGTGACCGGCTTGATACCAGTATCCTGATTACCCTGTATCTCAAGGAGATGGGGGTGAAGGAGGTGGTGGTGAAGGCGGTTACCGATGACCATGGTAAAATACTTGAGAAGATCGGCGCCAGCATGGTGATTTTCCCTGAGCGTGATTCCGGGGTACGGCTGGCAGATCGCCTCGGTTCGGAGAACGTCATTGAGCATTTGCCCCTCAGTGAGGGCTACGGCATCATGGAGATGGCGGCGGATAAAGGCATCATTGGTCAAACACTACGGACCCTCAAGCTGAGAAACCGCTACGGCATCCAGGTTATTGCCATCAAGGAGATGGTGCCCGAGCGGATGCACTTTCCCCCTGATCCTGATTTTGTTATTAAAGACAGTGATATGCTTATTGTCGTCGGTCCGGACGAGGGGCTTGAAGCTCTGAAGAGAAAACCGCTCATATAAGCTGTTCATCCGGCGGTTCGGACGCCGGCAAGGCTGGTCATCGGTTGCCGACCGGCTTGAGATGAGCAAAACTGGCTTGTCGGCCGGGAGTTGATGATTATTGTTCTAAAAATGTGCGAAAGGATAAAGTGAGATGCAGTTTGTTGACCTGACGGCCCAGTACCGGGCTTATCAAAAGGAAATTGATGCGGCTGTGGCTGCGGTTCTGACCACGTCCCAGTTTATCGGCGGCCCTGCCATCAACGAACTTGAGATGAAACTGGCAGCCATGGTCGGGGTTGATCATGGTATTGCCTGTGCATCGGGAACTGATGCCCTGCTCTTATCTCTGATGGCCCTGGGGATCGGTCCCGGTGACGAGGTGGTTACCACTCCCTTTACCTTCATTGCCACGGCGGAGACCATTGCTCTGGTGGGGGCAACCCCGGTTTTCATCGATATTGAGCCTGATACCTATATGATCAACCCTGATCTTCTCGAAGATGTTGTTTCGCCCCGGACCAAGGCGATTATTGCCGTCGATATTTTTGGTTTTTCGGCTGATTATGGACGTCTGCAGGCTTTTGCCGACTGCCATGGCGTCGCGCTCATTGAAGACGCCGCCCAGTCGCTCGGCGGCAGGTGGCAGGACAAGCAGTGTGGGTCATTCGGTACGCTGGCTGCAACTTCCTTTTTCCCCGCTAAACCTCTGGGCTGCTATGGTGACGGGGGGATGATTTTTACCCGGGATGCAGAGTGTGCCGAGCGGCTGAGTATGTTGCGTAATCATGGTCAAAATCAGCGTTATCACCACCAGTTGCTGGGTGTGAACAGTCGGCTCGATACCCTTCAAGCTGCTGTTTTGCTGGCCAAATTACCTTTTTTTGAGACGGAGATTGATCGTCGTCGAACCATAGCAGCCCGCTACTCTTCAGCCTTTGCCGCTTCTTTTCAGGTGCCGGTTGAAAAAATCGGCAGCCGTTCGGTCTATGCCCAGTACTCTCTTCGTTCGAAGTTCCGCGACCGGATACTGGAAACTCTCCGGAAGGCCGGAATCCCCACGGCAATTCATTATCCGATCCCCCTTCATCGTCAGGAGGTTTTTGCCCATCTTGGCTATCAGGAGGGCTGTCTGCCGATCGCCGAACAGGTTTGCAAAGAGATATTTTCGTTGCCGGTCCACCCCTTTCTCAGCGATGCAGAGGTGGAAATGATTATTGATTGCTCCATTGGTGCATTGAAATCGTAGAGAAAGTGCGGTGGCAATCTGGCATTCGGCAAAAGACTTTATGCCGGTTCCCGATTGCTGAAAAAGAACAAGTCCTATGGAAAGCATCAATTGCAGAGCACCAATACCTGTGTAATTATCATAAGATAACATCTGTCTTGGAATGAAGTCCCTCTTTTTTAGCAGCTATGGAAAAAATTGAGTTTGACAACACCGCAGCATTGCGGATTATTCTTGGGGATCGGGATGAGCATATCCGGCTGCTTGAGGAGAAAAGCGGCCTTAAGATACAATGCCGAGGCAATACGGTGATGATCGACGGTGATCAAATTCGGCTGGAGCTGGTTGCCGGATTGCTGCGGGAGTTGTATCAGCTGGTGCTATCCGGCTATCCTTTGTATGAAACAGACATTGATTATGCCTACCGGATCAAGGCAGGAGATGCCGGCGCACGTTTACGTGATATTTTCCTGGACAAGGTGTATATCAGCCATAAAGGGAGTAAGCGTCAGCCCATTGCACCTAAAACTGTCGGCCAGAAGCGTTATATCGATGCCATCAGAAATCATGATATTGTCTTTGGCATTGGGCCGGCTGGCACCGGCAAAACCTACCTTGCCATGGCCATGGCCATTGCCGCGCTGACCAGTAAAGCGGTGGATCGCATCATTCTGACCCGTCCGGCAGTGGAGGCCGGCGAGCGGCTCGGTTTTCTTCCCGGCGATTTGCAGGAAAAAGTGAATCCATATCTGCGGCCGCTCTACGATGCTCTCCATGATATGCTGGATTTTAGCCGCTCAAGCATGTTATTGGATAAAGGGATTATTGAGGTGGCTCCTCTGGCTTTTATGCGCGGCAGGACCCTGAATAACGCCTTTGTCATCTTTGACGAAGCCCAGAATAGTTCTGCTGAGCAGATGAAGATGTTTCTTACCCGGCTCGGGTTTGGTTCTCAGGCAGTTGTTACCGGTGATATCACCCAGACTGACCTGCCGGAAAACAAGGAATCAGGACTGGTAAAGGTCCAGGGTATTCTGCAGGGAGTTGAAGGGATTTCCTTTTGTTACCTGTCGCAGGCTGATGTGGTGCGTCATCCGCTGGTTCAAAAAATCATTGCCGCCTATGAGCGACATTCCTGACTTCAGGTGTCGCGACCCGGTTAAGCGGTTATGGCCAGGGTCGGCAGATGGATTGGTTGAAAGTAGTCTCAGGTCCGTGATCAGCCCAGCCATCCACCGCCAGGGCACGTTTGCCGGGTGCGACCACTTCTCCGACGTGCCGGCAAACCAGCATGCTTTCGTGATAACATCCTGATATCTGATAACTTTCATTGACCCTTCAGCCAATGTCCGCTACACTGGTAAACTGTCAGAATATTGTTCAGATTGATGAATCCTGGCTGACTCAGCGGATTGCTGTTGTTTTGGCCGAACTGGATGCTGATGCTCCGGCTGTGGAAATAAGCATTGTTGACGACCGGCAAATTGCGCAGCTGCATGCTGACTATTTTGATAATCCTGAGCCCACGACGGTAATTTCGTTTCCGCAGGAGAAAGAGTTCGGCTTGCTGGGCGAGGTGATTGTTTCCGTGGAAACCGTGGCCCGGCAGACGACTGATCTTGGTTACCGTCTGGAGGAGGGCTTGTTGTACTATATGATTCACGGGTTGCTCCATCTGTGTGGTTATGAGCATGTGGGGGTCCCGCTAGCCGTTGCCGAGCAGATGTACGCCAAGCAGGAAGAGCTTTTTGAGTTGGGGCTCATTACTGCATAATTGTCCTTAGCTTGAGTGATCGTGATATCTGAAAAACCTTTGATGAAGCAGGTCGTGAGGGGAGGTTGTCTGTGGCAAAAGTGCAGAAAACCATTGAGGAAATAAATCAGCGGATAAAAAAGGGCGAAGCGGTAGTGGTCACCGCCGAGGAGATGATCGGTATTGTTGGCGAGCATGGTGCCGCAGAGGCAGCCCATCAGGTTGATGTGGTGACCACCGGAACCTTCAGCCCCATGTGTTCCTCGGGTGCTTTTTTTAATCTCGGCCATTGTACGCCGCGCATGCGCGCCAGCAAGGTATGGCTCAACAATGTTCCTGCTTATGGTGGGGTTGCCGCTGTCGATGCATATCTGGGGGCGACGGAACCATGTGTTGAAGATCCATTGAATAAAATCTATCCCGGAGAGTTTCGTTACGGTGGCGGGCACGTCATCCAGGATCTGGTGGCCGGGGAAAAGGTCCATGTCTATATGGAGGGCTACGGTACCTCCTGCTATCCCAGCAAGGTGGCGGAAAAACAGCTGACGCTGGCAGATATGCCCAACGCTATTCTCTGCAATCCCCGCAATGCCTACCAGAACTATAATTGTGCCATTAACCTTTCAGACAAGACGATCTATACTTATATGGGGGTTCTGCGTCCCCGGGGTGGCAATGCCACCTACTGCAGTGCCGGTCAGCTGAGTCCCCTGCTTAATGATCCCTATTATCTGACCACCGGTCTGGGAACCAGAATTTTTCTCGGCGGCGGTATCGGCTATGTCACCTGGTATGGAACCCAGCATAATCCCGGGGTGAAACGGGGGGCAAACGGAGTGGTGCGGGGCGGTGCTGGAACGCTTTTTGTTACCGGTGACCTGAAGCAGATGTCATCCAAGTGGCTGGTGGGGGTCAGCATGCTGGGCTACGGCTGCAGCCTGGCGGTGGGTATTGGCATTCCCATTCCGATTCTCAATGAACAGATGGCGCGCTTTACCGCCGTCAGCGATGAGCAGATCTTCGCCCCGGTGGTTGACTACAGCTACGATTATCCCATGGGCACCGGCAAGGTTATTCAAGAGGTATCATATGCGGATCTCAAACGGGGCATGGTTGTCATCAACGGCAAGGAAACCAAGACCAGCCCATTGTCCAGTTATTTTCGGGCCAGGGAGATAGCGGAAACATTGAAAAGCTGGATTCAGGCAGGTGATTTCACCCTTGGCGAGCCGCAGATGAAGCTCCCCGGGCATGAACTGGCAGATCTTGGTGTTGGAGTATAGTGCAGATCATGAACAGGTCGGCAGTTGTAAAATGGTGGGTTGTTGCCTTTAGCTTTGCGGTACTAACGCTGAGTTGGTCCCCAGGGCTGAAATCAGATCAGGCCGGCAAAGGACTGACGCTGCCCGAGGTGGTGGTGGTGGGCCGTGACAGTGTCAAGTTGGAAGGATTTCGCGATTTTACCCTGATGCCGCTCCTTGATCCCGGGACCAAACTGGAACCGGCTGATGACCAGCTTGCCTTTGATACGGGCGGCAATGAAACCTCACCGGTGTGGACAACTCCTGAGCTGCAATCACCCGGATGTACCTATCGCCATTCGGTGACTGCGTACCTGGCCCGTGGATTTACCGGTGCTGAGGGATATTATTACAGTGGCAAGCAGCAGTATGTGGATGGAGTGTATCAGGAGGCCCGCTACTATTTTTCGACTGGCATTGAAAAGTTTCCCCGCAGCCCTTTTGTTTCTTCATCACTGTACTGGCTTGGGGAGATTGCCTATGGAGAACATCGTTATGCTGAAGCCCGGAATTTTTTTTCCCGGGCAGCAGCCTATCCCGATTGCCAATATGCCGGTTATGCTTCTTATTCCCTTGGCTGGCTGGCACATCAGGAGGGCGCATTTCTTGCCGCTGCCAATCATTTTTCCGCTGTTGGCCAACTTCCCGGAACAGAGGCATTACAGCCAACTGCCTTGTTCTGGCAGGGAGAATCATTGCACAGGGCACAACAGCTGGAGCAGAGCTGGACGGTGCTTACACGTCTTCTGGAGCGCTACCCGGGTTCTTCGTATGAACTTCAGGCCAGGTATTTGCTGGCCTCCATGGCAATTAACAACAAGGCCTATGAAACGGCTCTTGCATTTTTTGATGATATCTTCACTGCTGAGCAGCCATTGACCCTGGATGTCGTGCTGGTTCGCCAATCGCTGCTGGCCGCAGGATGGTGTCACTACTATCTCAAAGAGGATCAGCAGGCTGTCCAGCGCTTCCGGCAGTTGCTGGTTCCTGGTGCTCCCCACGATACCATGCCTTTGGCTTTTCTCGGCTACGGGTTGTCACTCATCCGCCAGGAGCTGATCAGTGATGCCCTGGAAGCGGTGGAAAACCGACCAGAACCGGTTCGCAGCAATAAGGTTGCGGTTGTGGTTTTGCGGAAAATCATTGCCTGGTATGATGATCATGGGATGATCTCTGAAGCCATTATGGCCTCGCAGCTGCTGGTGGAGGAATTTCCCCCAACGGTGTTGTCCGGAGAGGACTTCCGCCGGCTGTCCCTGATGTACGGTACAGTCAACACCTTTGTTCCGGCTCTGGAAATAGTGGAAAATGGCTTGTCGGTGGTTGCTGATCAGGGTGAATCCCCTGTGCCGTTGCTCATTGAAAAAACCAGGATTCTCCAGCAGATTGGCAGGTTTGACGAAGCCGAAAGCATCCTGCAGGAGCTTCTCGAACGCAGCTCCGGGCTGTCTTCTGCGGAGAAGTACCGGTGTCGTTTGCTGCTGGCCAGGGGATATAATACGGTTGGCAACATTGACCAGGCTCTTACTATCCTGCAGGTAATCCCCCGTAATTCAGCAATCCCCGAATCGGTTCTGGCAGCCTATGAGCAAGGATGGGCCTTTATGAAAGGGGAGGCCTATGCTGAGGCACTGACTGCACTGGATTTCTTTCTGAGCAATGAACCGCAGGTGTCAGATCTTATTGATCAGCAGACGGTGCAGAATGCCCTGCTTAATAAGGGGGAGTGCCTCTTCAACCTGCATCAGGATGCCGCAGCTTTTGAACTGTTTGCCGATTTTGGCAAGCGTTTCCCATCAAGCATGTTCAATGACCGGGCCTGCTATTATCAGGGGTGGATTTTGTTGCGACAGGGAAAAGCCAGTGAGGCTTTGGCTGTCTTCCTTGATCTTCTGCATACCTATCCTGAAACCAGCCTGCAGGATGCGGTGTTTTTTCAGCGTGGTCAGAGTTATTTCAGCCTCGGGATGTTTCCCCAGGCAATTCATGAATATGAATATCTCATCAACCATTTCCCCCAATCATCCTATGCCGGTACGGCGTTGCTGAAAATTGGCGAAAGCTATTTTAATGCTCAGGACTACCTTCGTGCCAAGTTGACCTATCTGCGTACCGCCCAAACCTACACAGGCCTGCCTTTGGAAGAACAGGCTCGTTACGGTCTGCTGCTGCTGGCTTATAAACAGCGTCACGACGATTATCTGGAGGCGGAATTCAAGCCGTTTCTTGAGCGTTTCCCGGAATCCACCTACCTTTCCCCGCTGATGCTGATGATTGCAGAGATTTACCAGCAGGATGAACGATGGCAGGAACTCAAGACCCTGCTCCAGGAGATTCTTGCCGGGCACCATCCAGATAATGTCAAAATGGATGCCCTTTTTCAGCTGATCAATATTGCCAGACGACAGCAGGATGAGGCGCAGATGCAATCATTGTGTCGCCAGATGATTGAAATGTTCCCCGGAGGGAAGTATCAGTATGACTGCAATCTGGTCTTGGCTGAAGTGTACTCTGCGCAGGGTGCCTATGATCAGGCGCTTGAGTCTCTGGCGCCCAATCTGACCGGCTGTGACGACCTGCATTTGCAGCGTCAGTCTCTGTTGTCCAGTGCCCGTATCAATGAAAAGAGTGACCGTTGGGATGAGGCTGAACAGCTTTATCGGCGCCTGGTCTCCCAAGATAGCCGGGATTCCATTACCTTTGCCGCCTATGATAGTCTTGGGGCATTATATCGCCGGCAGAAAAAATATGATCAGGCAATTTTTTTCTATCAGCAGGGAGCAGGAAATCCCAAGCCTTCCCTGGCTGCCAAGTCGCACTATTTCCAGGCGGTCGTCATGCTGGAGGCTGGTAATGAGAGTGAAGCGATAAAACAATTTCTCCGGTTACCCTACCTGTTTGCTGACCAGCAGGAGTGGATTGTCAAGTCGCTTCTGGTTGTTGCGGACTATTATGACCGTCAACAAAATCGCGAAGCTGCCGTTAAAACATACCGCAAGTTGCTGCAGTACCCGTTGACTGCCCAGCAGCAGGAGCAGGTGAAAAAAAGGCTTGCAGGCCTTGATAAAGAAGGTTAGTATTTGTGCCGCATCGATTTGATGTATAAGTTCTGAGGGCCGCTTTTAGGTGCCCAGGGCATTTATTGCAGCATCGTTATGCGGACGTTTTTTCGCCCGGGAATCGCTCAACCTTGGCGTTGCCAATTAACCACAGGGAGGTTAGCTTAATGTATCAGTTTGTGATTAAAGGCGGGGTTCTCATGTATCCCATTTTGATTTGTTCCGTGCTCTCGGTGGCGATTCTCCTGGAGCGGATATGGGCTCTGAGACGTAGCAAGATTATTCCCAATGGTTTTATCATTGAGATCGGCGACCTCCTCAAACGGCAGAAGCTTGAAGAATCAATGACCTTGTGCAGGTTGAGCAACACGCCCATCTCCCGCATTCTCTTGACCGGCATTAAAAATTTTGGCAAGCAGCGTGAACTGGTAAAAGAGGCGGTGGAAGAGGTTGGCAGGATGGAAGCTGCGGCATTGGAGCGGTTTCTGACGACCCTGGGAACCATTGCCGGCATTGCCCCGCTTCTTGGGTTGCTGGGGACCGTAACCGGGATGATTAAAGCCTTTACGGTGATCTCTCAGTCAGGGGTTGGCAATCCTCAACTGCTTGCCGGAGGAATTTCTGAAGCACTGATTACCACCGCCGCCGGTCTGACCGTCGCCATCCCTTCCTTCGTCTTTTATAAATACCTTCGTTCGCGTGTAGATAAGATGATTCTCCGGATGGAGCGGATATCTATCGATATCCTTGATCTCTTTGAAAATCAACGAGAGGTGTGAGATGCGTTTTCAACCCCGCAGAAGGGAAGAAGTGCAGCTGGATGTAACCCCTTTGGTTGATGTTGTTTTTCTTCTGCTTATTTTTTTCATGCTGTCAACAACGCTTTCCATCAACCCTGGAATTAAGGTTGATCTGCCTAAATCGTCAGCTGAGCAGGTGAAAAGCAAAAAATCTTCAATCAGGGTGGCTCTCGAGGCTAATGGCAGCATGTATGCCGATGGGAAAAAGGTTTCGCTTGCCAGACTTGATGCGATCTTCAATGGTTTGGCAAAGAAGGATGCTGAAACACTGGTTATTATTGAAGCCGATAAAAAAGTGTACCACGGCATCGTCGTCACGGTAATGGATGCTGCCAAAAACGCCGGCCTGAACAAATTGGCAATCGCTACCGAACCAAAGGAAAAATAACGTAGATGTCGGTTACTTCCCGAATAATCGTATTTTCTTTTATTTCCATTCTCCTTCATCTCTCGTTTCTCTTTGTTCTGCCGGACATTTCCCATTTTTTTGCCATCCATTTGCAGCAGATGCAGCTGCTGCCGGAGACTAAAATCGAGGTTATGCTTCTGCCGCCTGAGCCTGAACCCGTATCTGCGCCACCGGCCGGACCGAACGCCCCTGATGGACCCAGGGTGGATAGCAGAATCATCTCATTGGTAGAAGAAAGGATTAATGCTATTCTGGCGTTGGGTGATGTGCCGGTGCCGGCCCCCAAAGAGTTGGAATTGCCGTCAAGCAGTTTCCGGCCCGCTGAGGAGAACCGGATCATCGCCATGACGCCTTCAGCAACCGATACCACTGCTGATTTTTTTGCTGAGCTTGGTTCCCGAACACCAGGCGATATGAGCGGTGTGACGCTCCAGGCGTTGCTGCCAGCCGGCTATCTGGAGTCGCAGGACAGTGAACAGCGATTGCTGGCGGCACTACAGCAGGATGTGGATCAGCAGGAAAACTTCACGGCGGTGAAAAATCGTATTCTTGGTCTTGAAGGGCCGGTTGCCGAATCGCGGACGGTTGTTTCCCAGCCGGCGCTTCCCCAGGTTTCCCTGCAACAGGAGACGGAAGTCAAACTTAAATTCTGGCTGCGTCCCGATGGCACTGTTGGTCGGGTTGAACCGTTGGTAATAGGTGATCTGGCATTGGTTAAAGTTGCTGAAATATATCTGAAAGCGTGGCGTTTCAACACCCTGTCGCCCGATGACCCCCATAGCGATCAGTGGGGGACCATAACCATTCGTTTTGCCATTAAGTAGATGAAACAGCTCATACCGTTACTGCTACTGAGCCTGTGCTGTGCGTTTCTAGGTTTTGCCGTATTCGGAGACAATGGCTTTTTGCATTTGTCAATGATGAAGCGTGAAATCGCCAGCATTGAGTTGTCTGCCAAAGAGTTGAAGGCAGAGAATGAACGTCTGAAACGTACGGTTCTGTTGCTGCAGGACGATGTCAGATATCAGGAGCTGGCCGCTAGAACAGAACTGGGGATGGTTCGGGAGAATGAACAGGTCTTTATATTCAGGTAGTTTCAGGGCGTTCTGGTTTTTCCAGATGGGGGCGATGTGGTGATGATTGGTGCCTGCAGATGCAAAAAACCTTGACATATTCTTTACCGGTAGATACACTTTCAGATTATTATAGGTATCCCCCCACCAGCGGTATGGGGGGTTTTTTATGGCTGCCAAGACCATGCTGAACTGGCATTTACCATAGAGTGCCGGCGATGGCAAAAACAAGGGTATTACCGTGACTGTCGATGAGAAAACTCTCTGCGTCGTCTGTGCCTGGCGGGAGGATTGCCGGAAGAAATTCAGGGTTTCGGCCGGCGATGCCCATTGTCCTGATTTCTGTCGTGATGTGCGGGTTGCCCATGACCTGCCGGCAGAGTCGGAAAAATCCGCCGGCGAAAAACAGCGTCACTAGTTGATGAGCATTTTTTGAGCACTCAATGGTGCAGTCTGTTTGGCGTTTGTCGGTGAAGAGGGTTTCCGGTTCAATGAAGGTCAGCAGAGGAGATACCCCCTTATCAGTGGTGTCTTGGTGTTTCTGCTGGTGAAACATTTTTTTTGCAATGACAGGATGTTATGAAGGAACAGTTGATAAATTTGCTTGGCGATGCCGTCAGAACAGTGGCAGAATCATGGGGTGTGCCACAGGATTTTTTGCCGGAAGTGGTTGTTGAGCAGCCCAAGGAGAAAAAGTTTGGTGATTTCGCCAGCAATATTGCCATGCAGATGGCCAGCGTGCTGAAACGAAATCCCCGTGATATAGCTGCGGCGATTCAGTTGCAGCTCGCTGATACACCGGATATTGAGCAGGCTTCCATTGCCGGCCCCGGTTTTATCAATGTGACCTTGAGCAAGACCTGCTGGCAGCAGTGCCTTGCCCGCATGTGCATGCAGGGCAAGCATTTTGGTGACCTGGAAATGGGTGCCGGCCGGCGGGTGATGGTTGAATTCGTCAGTGCCAATCCCACCGGTCCGCTCCATATTGGCCATGGGCGCGGGGCGGCGGTGGGAGATAGCCTGGCCCGTATTCTCCGCAAAGCCGGCTATACGACCATCAGTGAATACTACATCAATGATGCGGGCAACCAGATGGAAACCCTTGGCCGTTCCCTGCAGTGGCGTTACCTTGAACTCCTGGGACGTTCCCGGGGCGAGTATCCTGAGTCCTATTATCAGGGTGATTATCTCACGGGCATGGCCAGGAAACTGCGGGGTGAACAGGGTGATGAGCTGGTCGGGAAAGAGGGAGAAGAAACCTCCCTTCCCTTCTTTATTGACTACGCCAGCGAGGCAATTCTGGCCGGTATCCGTGATGATTTAATCAGTTTCGGCATCAGTTTTGACAACTGGACCAGCGAAAAACAGTTTTTTCAGGATGGTAAGGTTGATGCCGTTATTGAAGATCTGAAAACCCGGGGGGTTCTGTATGAAAAAGATGATGCCCTCTGGTTTGCTTCCAGCAGGCTTGGTGATGAAAAAGACCGGGTGGTGGTAAGAAGCAATGGTGTGAAAACCTATTTTGCTTCAGATATTGCCTATCATCAGGATAAGCATGAGCGTGGTTTTGACCTGATGATTGATGTCTGGGGAGCTGATCACCACGGCTATGTGCCCAGACTTACCGCTGCTCTCGATGCTTTGGGGATTGCTGAGGATGCCTTCAGGGTGGTGCTGGTGCAGCTGGTGAATTTGATGCGCAGTGGCCAGCCGGTAGCCATGTCCACCCGGGCCGGGCAGTTTGTTACCCTGGATGAGGTGGTCCAGGAGGTAGGCAAAGACGCAGCCCGGTTCTTTTTCCTTCTCCGTCGCCCTGACAGTCACCTGGATTTTGATCTGGAGCTGGCCAAGGCCCAGAATAATGAGAATCCTGTCTATTATGTGCAGTATGCCCATGCCCGTCTCTGCAGCATCCTCAGAAAAGCCAGGGAAGCTGGCATCAATCTCCCCGAAGTGGCAACCGCTGATCTGTCACGGCTGATTCTAGATGAGGAAATGGACTTGATCAAAAAGCTGGATTCTTTTCCTGCTGTTATTGAATCGGCCGCCCGTTACCTTGAACCTCATCGGGTAACCTATTTTGTTTCTGAGTTGGCGGCGCTTTTTCATTCCTATTACAATAAGAACCGGGTGATATCGGATGACCGGATATTGACGGGCGCTCGCCTGCTGCTGGTTGCCGAGCTTCAACTGGTGTTACAGATGGGATTGGGGCTCCTTGGGATTGATGCTCCTACGTCCATGTAGGTAAACAATGAATACCCTGCGAAATTTTGTTGTTATTTTTTTTCTTGGCATTATTGTTTTTTTGGCTGGCGTACTGGTGGGTAAGAGCCTGAGCGATCTGTCTCACCGTAAAATGGCTCAGGCAGTTGCAGAAATGCCGGCTACGCTGCCGGTACAACAGGTGGTTCCGGTTGCTGATCGGGAAAAAACTGCTTTAGGCGAAAGCGCCAGAGTAGCACCGGCACCGTTGCCGTTGTCTTTGCAGCCGGTTGCCGGATCGACAGATAGTGCCCAACAGGCGTCACCAACCACAGGGCTGCCGCTTCCGGGGGATGGTGCCCAGGAGATTCACTATACGTTCTACAAAACGTTGACCAGTGAGAAGGAAACACCGGTGGGTGCCGCTGAATCTGATCGGCGGTTGCCGGTGAAAAAGCCGGACACTGGAGTGGGAAAAAAGGATGCGATTTTGCTGCCCCGCACCCCGACTGTTCAGCCTGGAGGTATTGTTTTGCAGGTTGCGTCCTATGACCAGGAGGGGAAGGCCCGCTTGTTTCGCAACCATCTGGTTCAGGAGGGCTATGGTAAAGCTGTGGTGGTGGCCGCCGCCATTGCCGGGAAAGGCACCTGGTATCGGGTGCGGATTGTTGATATTCCTAATCCCCAGACTGCGATTCGTTTGCAGAAACGTCTGCAGGAACAGGAAGGCATTACCTCTTTTGTGGTAAAATAAAGCATGTTTTTCTGCTACGGGAAGATCTTCTGGTGTTTTATTTTTTTGTTAGCTAACGGCTTATTGTTTCCGAGGCATTTTGGCAAGGTTGCCAGACTGAAGCGCTCATGATAACTCCTGCGGCATCGATTTCTATAGATGGATAGTATAAACATTTTATGCAGATTACCCAGAAACAGATAAGAAATTTTTCCATCATTGCCCATATCGACCACGGTAAATCCACCCTTGCTGATCGTCTGTTGGAGATCACCGGCGCGGTAAGCTCCCGGGAGATGAGAGAACAGCTGCTGGATAGTATGGACCTTGAACGTGAACGGGGGATAACTATCAAGGCCCAGACCGTTCGTCTCCTCTATAAAGCCAAGGATGGCCTGCTCTATTCCCTGAATCTCATTGATACCCCCGGACATGTCGATTTTTCCTATGAAGTGTCCCGCAGTCTTGCGGCAACTGAAGGTGCAATTCTGGTGGTTGACGCGGTTCAGGGGGTCGAAGCCCAGACATTGGCCAATGTCTATCTGGCCATCGACGGCAATCTGGAAATTATTCCTGTTTTGAACAAGATTGATCTCCCCGTTGCTGATCCCGAACGGATTATCCATCAGATTGAAGAGGTGGTTGGTCTGCCGGCTGATGATGCCATATTGGTCAGCGCCAAAACCGGGGTTGGGGTAGGGGATTTACTGGAGGCTATTGTCCACCGTGTCCCGGCCCCAACCGGTGACCGGACAGCGCCGTTGAAAGCGATGATTTTTGATTCCTGGTTTGACTCCTACCAGGGTGTGGTGGCTATGATCAGGGTTTTTGAAGGTGAAATTACACCGGGAATGAAGATCAAAATGGTTTCCACCGGCAAGGAGTTTGAAGTATTGAAAATCGGCGTGCACACTCCGGTGGATATTCTGGTTACCAGCCTGGCTGCGGGTGAAGTAGGCTTCCTGGTTGCCGGGATTAAAGATGTCGCGGACTGCAAAATCGGCGATACGGTAACGACGGCTGCCAATAAAACGCCGGTTTCCCTGCCGGGTTTTCAGGAGATTAAGCCGATGGTGTTCAGCGGCCTGTATCCTGTCGATTCGGTCCAGTATGAGCCGTTGCGAGACGCTTTGGCAAAACTGCGCCTTAATGATGCCTCCTTTTTTTACCAGCCGGAAACGTCGGTTGCCTTGGGGTTTGGTTTTCGCTGTGGTTTTCTCGGCTTGCTGCATATGGAAATCATCCAGGAGCGGCTCGAGCGGGAGTACAATCTCGATCTGATTTCCACCGCGCCGACAGTTGTCTATCAGGTCAATATGCAAGACGGTTCTGTGGTGTATATTGATAATCCGAGCAAGCTGCCGCCACCCCAGGAATTCAGCTCCATAGAAGAGCCGGTGGTGCGGGCGACCATCCATGTCCCCAATGAGTATATTGGCAATATCATGAAGCTTTGTGAAGATAAGAGGGGCAAGCAGCAGGAGATAAAATATCTGGATGAAACCCGGGTGATGATAAGCTATGAATTGCCGCTTAATGAAATAGTTCTCGATTTCTACGACAAGCTGAAATCATTGTCCCGCGGCTATGCTTCCCTTGATTACGAGCCGGCCGGCTACCGACCGGCAAAACTGGTGAAGCTTGATATTCTCATCAACGGCGAGCTGGTCGATGCCCTGTCACTTATTGTTCATGAATCACGTTCTTTTGAGCGGGGGCGCGATCTGACGGTAAAAATGAAGCAGCTGATTCATTCGCAGATGTTTGAAGTTGCCATTCAGGCGGCGATTGGCAATAAGATCATTGCCCGGACAACTGTCAGAGCTTTGCGAAAAAATGTTACGGCTAAATGCTATGGTGGAGATATTACCCGCAAGCGCAAGTTGCTGGAGAAGCAGAAAGCCGGTAAAAAGAGGATGAAACGGGTGGGGAAGGTGGAGTTGCCCCAGGATGCCTTTCTGGCAATGCTTAATATCGATAACTGATGTTTGCGCGATGATATTCTGGTTGCTGAGACGCCGTCATTGGTGCCTCCCGGACTGTTCCATGCAGTTCGGCTGTGGTAGGTACGTGCATGCTCGTGCTCTGCTGCCGTGCAAGCTGTCCTTGATTTATCGGGTACCGCAGGCCACTGATCTGTCCTTGGGAATAACGTAGCTTTACACTGGAGATAACCTATGAGTTCTAATCGTTCAATAGGGGTAGTCCGGGAATACGCCGAATCGATAATTATTGCGGTAATTATCGCCCTGATCATCCGAGCCTTTATTGTTCAGGCGTTCAAAATTCCTTCGGGATCCATGGAGCCGACGCTGCTGATCGGCGACCATCTGTTGGTCAATAAATTCAGCTATGGCTTCCATATCCCTTTTACCGAGAAAAAACTCCTTGTCCGTAACGAACCGGAACGTGGTGATATTATAGTTTTTACCTATCCGGTAGACAATAAAAAAGATTTTATCAAGCGGGTTATCGGTTTGCCGGGTGAAACGGTTGAGATTCTCCAGAAAAAAATTTATATAGATGGCAAGCTTCTGGATGATCCTTATGGTACTTTTCGTGATCCCCTGACTGTTTCTCAGGTACCCCGGGATAATTTCGGCCCGGTGGTGGTGCCTGCGAATAATGTTTTTGTCATGGGAGATAATAGGGATCGAAGTTATGACAGCCGTTTCTGGGGTTTTGTCGATTACGGCAAGATAAAGGGCAAGGCAATGATTATCTACTGGTCATGGGACAAGCAGGCCAAAAAAATCTGGTATAAGGTGCGCGTTAGTCGTTTGGCTCAGTTAATCAGATAGTTGCTAAATTAGCGCAACGGCGGTAATTGTTCGTGCCGAAGGTGGGGAACGGCAGCATGGATGCGGTTAGCCGCATTGATGGAGGGAAAACATGGACCAACAACTGGACATCCGGTTTATAGTGGAAAAACAGCGCCTGGTTGCCTGTCCTCAAGGGGCACTTTCCGTTGCTGTTCGGGATCAGTTCTATGCCGGAATTGTTGATCGGTTGGCTGTTGAAGGACTGAAACATCTGGTCGTTGATCTGGGTGATGTTCCAAACATTGACTCATCCGCTCTGGGCGTCCTTTTTTCCCTCTACAAACACCTTGTCCAGAAAAACGGCAGCCTTGTTCTCCTGCGGCCAACCGGTATGGTTGCGGAAGTGGTTCATATAACCCATATGGAAAAGATTGTGCAGATCAAACAGAGTCTCGATGAACTGCCGCCCATTGAATAGCCTGTCGGTGAGGATGAGTCGATGCCTGTGAAGGGGAAGCCATGACACATGATACCTTTGTGCTTGATGATCGCGGGATGGCCATGGTGTTGTCACGAATGGCCTATGAAGTTCTGGAGCGTAACCCCCGTCAGCACGACCTGGTGCTGGTGGGAATTAGAACCAGGGGGGTGTATCTGGCCCAGCGGCTACAGGCCCTCTTTGTCCGGATTGCCGATCTTGATGTCCCACTTGGGGTTCTTGATATCACCCTTTACCGGGATGATTTAAGCCGCGGCATCCATCATCCGGTCCTGGAGAAAACGGATATTCCTTTTTCTCTTGACGATAAGGTGGTCATTCTTGTTGATGATGTTCTCTATACCGGCAGGACGGTTCGTGCAGCCATGGACGGTTTGATGGATTTCGGCCGGCCGCAAGCCATACAGCTGCTCGTTCTGGTGGACCGCGGTCTCAGGGAGCTGCCGATAATGCCCAACTTTGTCGGCAAGCATGTACCTTCATCACCTGCCGACCTTGTCAAGGTAAGGATGCAGGAAGGTGATGGCTACGATTCCGTAACGGTGAGCGTTGATTCACGTCAGTTGAAGGGATAGGGTAGATGGAAAAGAAGATTTTCCCCCATAAGGATCTCCTGGCTATTGAAGGGATGACCGCCCAGGAATTGATGACGATTTTGGAAACAGCGGAATCGTTCAAAGAGATATCTCGCCGACCGATCAAAAAAGTGCCGACTTTGCGAGGACAGACGGTCATCAACCTGTTTTATGAACCCAGTACCCGTACCCGTACCTCATTTGAAATTGCCGCCAAACGGCTCAGTGCTGACGCCGTCAATATTTCTGCTTCCACCAGCAGCGTTGTCAAGGGCGAGACCTTGTCGGATACGGTCAAAAATCTGCAGGCTATGGTTCCTGATATCATTGTCGTCAGGCATTCCTGTGTGGGGGCACCACATTTTATTGCCAGTCGGGTAGGAGCCAGCGTGGTGAATGCCGGTGACGGCGCAAACGAACATCCGACTCAGGCACTTCTTGATCTGTTGACCATCAAAGAGCATAAAAAAACGTTTGCGGATCTACAGGTGGCGATTATCGGCGATATCGTTCACAGTCGGGTGGCCCGTTCCAACATGCGTGCCTTTGCTCTTCTGGGGATACATACCCGGTTGTGTGGTCCACCGACGATGATGCCCCGGGTGATGGCCGGTTTTCCTGGGGTCAGGGTGTATAGCCGTCCCGAGGAAGCCATCGATGGAGCTGATGTGGTTATGATGCTGCGCATTCAGCTGGAGCGTCAGGAGGAAAGCCTGTTCCCTTCGGGAAATGAATATGCCAGGCTCTACGGTCTGAACCGGCAGCGTCTTGCTTATGCTAAGGACGATGTTATTATCATGCATCCGGGACCAATGAACCGTGGGGTGGAAATCACCTCGGAAATCGCCGATGGCAGCCGTTCGGTTATTCTTGATCAGGTGGAAAACGGTGTGGCGGTTCGGATGGCTGTTTTATACCTTTTAGGAGGGCATACAGAATGAATCGGCTGCTGCTGAAAGGGGGACGAGTCATTGATCCGTTGAATTCGCGTGATGAGAAGCTGGATCTTCTCATCGCCGCCGGCACCATTGTTGACGTTGGTAATAATTTGCAGTTGGCTCCTGAGGCTGGCCATACAATTGAGCTGGACAACCGATGGGTTATGCCGGGTGCGATTGACATGCATACCCACTTGCGGGAGCCGGGACAGGAATATAAGGAAACCATAGTCAGCGGTGCACAGGCGGCAGCCGCCGGTGGATTTACCGGCATAGCTTGCATGGCCAATACCCGACCGGTGAATGATTGTGCAGCCGTCACCCGTTTTATCTGTGAACAGGCCCGTGAAGCTGTTGTCAATGTCTATCCCATCGGCTCCGTCACCGTAGGCATGCAGGGGCGCCAGATGGTGGAAATGGCGGAAATGGCAGCCGCCGGAGTGGTTGCTTTTTCTGAAGATGGGAAGACGGTCGAAAATTCACGTTTGTATCGCCATGCCATGGAGTATGCCGGCAGCCTGGGGAAAATAATCATTTGTCACTGTCAGGACAGCTTCCTTTTCGGCAGCGGAGTGGTCCATGAAGGGGAGATTTCCGCCCTCTACGGACTGCCGGCCATACCTTCGCTGGCGGAGGAGATTGACACCGCTCGCTGCATCATGTTGGCTGAGTACCTTCAACTGCCGGTTCATATTGCCCATGTCAGTACCCGGGGTTCGGTGCGTCTGATTGCCGAGGCCAAGGAACGGGGGGTGAAGGTGACCGCGGAGGTGACCCCGCACCATTTTACGCTTGATCATCGGGCGGTGGTTGACCTCTACTATCGTCAGGATGTAGTTTATGGCCAGAGGCGGCAGTCTGCCAGGTTTAATCCCCTCACTAAAATGAGTCCACCCTTGAGGGAACCGGATGACGTAACGGCGATGGGACAGGCACTGGCGACCGGTGTTATTGATGTGATTGCCTCCGATCATGCGCCCCATGAAGCGACCGAGAAGGATGTTGAATATCAGCTGGCGCCATTCGGGGTGATCGGTCTTGAAACAACCCTGCCCCTTACATTGCGTCTGGTTGAGAATGGCTTGTTCAGCCCCTCGGTCATGGTTGAACGCTTGAGTGTGGCGCCGGCAAGGATTCTTGGTCTGGAGCAAAAGGGAGGTCTGGGGATCGGTATGGATGCCGATATTACTGTTATTGACCCAACGATTTCATGGACCATCGACGCAGAGCACTTTGCTTCAAAAAGTCGCAATACGCCTTTCAACGGCTGGCAGGTCCGCGGCAAGGCCGTGCTGACCATCGTTGGCGGGACCGTAGTCTATCAGGATGATCAATTCAGGTAATCGTCATAATTCACCGCAATAAGGTTTGGAGTACAAAGACACATGGCATTTTCGGCAACCAAGGCAGTCCTTGTATTGGCTGATGGAACGACATTTTCCGGACGTTCTTTCGGCGCCGCCGGCGAGGCGATCGGCGAAGTTGTTTTTAACACCAGCCTGACGGGATATCAGGAGGTGTTGACCGACCCATCATATCGCGGGCAGATGGTAACCATGACCTATCCTCAAATAGGCAACTATGGCGTCAATGCTGAGGATGTTGAGTCGCGAAAACTCTTTCTATCAGGATTTATCGTCAAGGAATATTGCCGCTATCCCAGCAACTGGCGGCAGAATGCCACCCTTGGCCGCTATCTTGAGCAGGCCGGTGTGGTAGGTATTGAGGGAATTGATACCCGCTTCCTGACCCGCCGTATCCGTTTAGCCGGGGCGATGCCGGGGATTATTTCCACCGTCGATGATGATCAGCAGAGTTTGCTGCGGAAGCTGAGTTCCTGGGCGGGTATTGAAGGAGTCAACTTGGTGGACGGGGCCAGTTGCAGCAGCAAATATGAGTGGCACCAGGGGCAGTGGACCATTGCCGGCGGTTATCAGCAGTCAAACGAGGCTGCGGCTTTCCATGTGGTTGCTTACGATTTTGGCATCAAATATAATATCCTGCGGCTGCTGGTCAATGCCGGCTGCAAGGTTACCGTTGTGCCCGCAGACACCTCTGCGCAGGAGGTGCTGGGCCTGAATCCCGATGGCGTTTTTCTTTCCAATGGCCCCGGTGATCCGGCCGCTTTACCTAATATCGTCCAACAGGTGCAGCAATTAATCCGCCGCAAGCCGATGTTTGGTATCTGTCTTGGGCATCAAATTATCGGGCTGGCCCTTGGCGGCAGAACCTATAAATTGAAATTCGGCCACCACGGCAGTAATCAGCCGGTAAAGGAGCTGGCTTCTGGAAAAGTTGAAATTACGTCCCAGAACCATGGTTTTTGCGTTGATACGGAGTCCCTGGGAGATGAGGTGGAAGTTACCCATATCAACCTTAATGATCATACGGTGGAGGGATTGCGTCATCGCCGCTATCCGCTTTTTTCAGTCCAGTATCATCCCGAAAGCTCCCCCGGCCCCCATGATTCAGCCTATCTGTTCAAGCAGTTTGTTCAGTTGATGGCCGCCAACAAGTAATGCTGCGCCGGTTGTGAGCAGCCTTGTCCAGCATGCGGAAGTGCTTGCTGGTCAGGAGGCGGTTTTAAGCTCAAAGGTGCCGTTTTCAAGCAGTAGATAGGAGTAGTCGGTCAGCCAGTCACCAAGGAAAAAAATCGGGCATTGCCGACCATTGACGGTCGTCCGTTGTTCTAGTGGTTGGTGGTAGTGGGCAATAATGGCAGCGTCATAGCCAACCTGGAGAATCTTTTGGAGTTTGGCCGTCAGGGTGGCGGGGATGCCATGTGCCTGCCGGCCGCGTTTGCGACTGCCGGCTGAAAGGCGGCGGGCCAGGCGGCGGGTGACAGAAGGCGGTATGAGATGAATAATCCTGGTGATCAGCTGGCTTTTTAACAGTTTATGCCATTTCAGGTAGAGCCATTGATCATCATTGAGTAGATCACCATGGGCCAGGTAGAGTCGCTGTCCGTCGATGGAAAGTGAAAGTTGGCGGGGATTGCTATGGGTCCGCAGATGATTGCAAAAATAGGGCCCCAGGTTGATTTCATGGTTTCCCTCTACAAAGTAGAGTCTGATTCCCCGCTCTACCAGTGTTTCTAGGGTTGCCAGGATGGGAACATAGTCTGCATAGACCACATCATGGTAGCCGAACCAGAAATCAAAGAAATCACCAAGGATGATAAGATTGTCCACATCGTGGGGCAGGTTGCTGAGAAAAGCAACCATTTTCCGGTAATTTTTATCGGCTGGGTGCTTTAAATGGGCATCGGCAATAAAAATTGATTTCATCAAATCCGGTGGCGGGTCATCTGTAGGGTTGCTGACGTCCCAGCTTGCTTGGGGCTGTCAGTGATTGGTTTTATAGACTCAGAGTCAAGTTCATGTCAAGCAATCAGTGGCCGATGTGTCTGACTCCTTAGGAAAACACCGGTTGGGACCCAGCCGCAGAGTGGTCTACATGATCGGTAAACAGAGAGAAGAGTGCTTTTTGAAACAAGTGGATCAGGAAGCCAAACCATAAGCTAGAGACATAAGGATAAGAGCGTGCCTAAACGTACGGACATTAAAAAAATCATGCTCATTGGTTCAGGGCCAATCGTTATCGGTCAGGCCTGTGAATTTGATTATTCCGGGACCCAGGCCTGTAAGGCATTGAAGGAGGAAGGCTTTGAGGTGGTGCTGGTGAACAGTAATCCAGCAACCATTATGACCGATCCGGAGTTTGCCCATCGTACCTATGTGGAGCCCATAACCACGGCAACGGTTGCCAAAATACTGGCAGCAGAACGTCCCGATGCGCTTCTGCCGACCCTGGGGGGGCAGACCGCCCTTAATGTGGGGGTGGAACTGGCCGAAAGCGGGGTGCTAGAAAAATATAATGTTGAGTTGATCGGTGCCAGTCTTGAAGCCATAAAAAAAGCCGAAGACCGTCAGCTGTTTAAAGAGGCAATGGTGAAAATCGGTCTGGGGCTGCCCATGAGTGGTTATGCCCATTCGATGGCTGATGCCTGGGAAATCATTGCTGAAGTGGGGTACCCTGCGATTATCAGACCCTCCTTTACCCTTGGTGGGACCGGCGGTAATATTGCCTACAATGTCGCCGACTTTGAACGTTATGTGAAATGGGGCCTGGAGCTGAGCCCAACCCATGAAATTCTCATCGAAGAATCGATTATCGGCTGGAAAGAATACGAGCTGGAGGTTATGCGTGACCACCAAGATAATGTGGTGATTATCTGCTCCATTGAAAATGTTGATGCCATGGGGATCCATACCGGTGACAGCATTACCGTGGCCCCGGCCCAGACGCTTACGGATAAAGAGTATCAGATCATGCGTGATGCGGCGATCAGGGTAATCAGGGAGATCGGAGTGGATACCGGCGGATCGAACGTTCAGTTTGCTGTTAATCCGCAGGATGGCCGGCTGGTGATCATCGAAATGAATCCAAGGGTTTCGAGAAGTTCCGCCCTGGCTTCCAAGGCAACCGGTTTTCCCATTGCCAAAATTGCCGCCAAACTGGCAGTGGGATATACCCTTGATGAAATTCCCAATGATATTACCAGGGAAACGCCAGCCTCTTTTGAACCGACGATTGATTATGTGGTGACCAAGATCCCCCGGTTTACCTTTGAGAAGTTTCCCCAAGCTGACGCGACGCTTACCGTACAGATGAAATCAGTGGGTGAAGTCATGGCCATCGGGAGAACCTTCAAGGAATCTCTCCAGAAAGCTATGCGTTCCCTGGAAATTGACTCTTGTGGTTTTGATGAGCAGTTGCCTGCCCAGGCCTACGATGCTGCTGATGAGCACATTATCGATCTGGTGGAGGAGAAACTGAGGATTCCGGGGCCGGATCGCCTCTGGTATATTGGTGATGCCCTGCGGCTCGATTTTTCCCTTGAACGGGTTGCGGTCTTGACCGGTATCGATCCCTGGTTTATCTATCACATCAAGGAAATTATCGATTTTGAAAAAGAGCTGTTGCATACCACCGCCATACCTCTTGATGCCGATACCCTGCAACGGGCTAAAGAGATGGGGTTTGCCGACGGGCGGCTTGCGGCGCTGCTCCGGGTCCGGGAAGAAGATATTTTCAAGCTGCGCAACCGGTATGGGATTATGCCGGTTTACAAACGGGTCGATACCTGCGCGGCGGAATTTGAGGCCCATACGCCCTATCTTTACTCAACCTATGAGTGTGAAGATGAGGCCTTGCCCACCGACAGGCGGAAAGTTATTATCCTTGGTGGAGGACCGAACCGCATCGGTCAGGGAATTGAGTTTGATTATTGTTGCGTGCACTGTTCTTTTGCTCTTGCGCTTGAAGACTATGAGACCATTATGGTCAACTGCAATCCGGAAACTGTCAGTACCGATTATGATACCTCTGACCGGCTTTATTTTGAGCCCCTTACCCACGAGGATGTTCTGCAGATTGTCAAAATCGAGCAACCAGTAGGCGTTATTGTCCAGTTCGGTGGCCAGACGCCGCTCAAACTGGCCGGTTCCCTGGAACAGGCCGGCGTACCGATTCTCGGGACTTCACCGGACAGCATTGACCGGGCTGAGGACCGGCAGCGGTTCAAGGAGCTGCTGGAACTCCTCAACCTGCGACAGCCGGAAAATGGCACCGCTGTCTCGGTTGACGGGGCAATAAAAATTGCCACGGGAATCGGCTATCCGGTGCTGGTCCGTCCCTCCTATGTCCTTGGCGGCCGAGGGATGGAAATTGTTTATGATCAGACAAACCTTGAGCGTTATATGAAGGAGGCGGTGAAGGTTTCCTTCGATCATCCGGTGTTGATTGACAGATTCCTTGACGATGCAGTGGAGGTTGATGTTGATGCCGTCTGTGATGGGGAACAGGTCATCATTGGTGGTATTATGGAGCATATTGAGCGGGCCGGGGTTCATTCGGGTGATTCGGCCTGTTCTTTGCCGCCGTACACCCTTGCAGATGATATTATACAGGAAATTGCCCGTCAAACGCGCGCTATGGCGCTGGAGCTGCAGGTCAGGGGCTTGATGAATGTCCAGTTTGCCGTCCAGGGTGACCAGATATATATCATTGAAGTCAATCCACGGGCTTCTCGGACCGTCCCTTTTGTTAGCAAGGCGGTGGGCCTGCCGTTGGCTGATCTGGCTGCCAGGATCATGGTGGGCAGGACTTTGGCTGAAATGAAGGTGGTGGAGCGGCTGAGGCCACCGTGGGTGTCGGTGAAAGAGGCGGTATTTCCCTTTCTGAAATTTCCCGGGGTTGATACCATGCTGGGTCCGGAGATGAAGTCCACCGGTGAGGTGATGGGTATCGATGAGCACTTTGCCGCAGCATTTGCCAAGGCCCAGGATGCCGCCGGGGCCCCGTTGCCGTTGACCGGCTGCGCTTTTGTCAGTGTCCATCAAAAACCGGGTATTGAAAAAGTGGTTCGGGATCTTCTTGAATGCGGTTATATAATCAGGGCAACAGCAGGGACATCAGCCTATCTCGATGACCATGGCCTTGCCAATATCCGGATCAATAAAAAGAAAGAAGGCCGGCCAAACGTGGTTGATTCACTGGTTAATGGCGAGATAGATCTGGTTATTAATACTCCCGGGGACAGCCGGTCCCGGGAAGATTCATTATATATCCGCAGGACTGCCCTTGACCGTGGTGTTGCATATTTCACCACTCTGTCCGGCGCTACAGCCGCTGCCCAGGCGATTAAGGCAATCCGCACTGGTGGCTTGTCCATTAAAGCTCTTCAGGACTATCGTTAATGATCTACTCATTCAGCAGGCATGCTTAGTTTATGGCTCGTTTACCATTATGTTCGCTGGCTGTTTCTATTCTGCGCCACTAAGCGGCATCGTCTATCACCATCGGGGTGGATTGCCGTGGGGAGGTGCTGGAAAGTTAAATGGTGCCAGCGGCTTAATTTATGTGCTGCCCTATGGCGGCATCCCCCTATGATCTGGAGAAACATTGTATGACCACGTTTGATGCAGTACCCATGACCGCGGCAGGTTTTAAAAAGGTGAAAGATGAACTGCGTCGGCTCAAAACCGTTGCCCGTCCTGAAGTTATAAGGGACATCGAGGAGGCAAGGGCGCATGGCGATTTAAGCGAAAATGCCGAATATGAGGCAGCCAAGGAAAAACAGGCTTTTATTGAAGGTCGCATTAATATGCTTGATGACCGCTTAAGTCGTGCGGAAGTTATAGATGCTGCCAAGATCGCCGGTACGGATCGGGTGGTTTTCGGGGTGACTGTAACTCTTTCCGATGAAGAAACCGGTGATGAAATGTCCTACCAGATTGTTGGTGAGGATGAGGCGGATATTGATCAGGGGAAAATATCAATTTCCGCCCCCATCGCCCGGGCGCTGATCGGCAAAAAACTTGATGAGGAGGTTTTGGTTAAAACGCCGGGCGGCCTTAAAACCTTTGTGCTTATGGACATTAACGTAAAGTAGATTCTTGTCGTGCAATCGCAGGTACGTACACTTAAACTGGTCATTGCTTATGATGGCAGCCGTTATCATGGTTGGCAGATTCAGCCCAACGGGATAACAATCCAAGAGGAGCTGCAACATGCCCTGGCCGCGATGACGGGCGAAAATCTGACTGTTTTTGGCTCTGGGCGGACTGATGCCGGGGTGCATGCCTGGGGGCAGGTTGCCCATGTTGCCACAACCACATCCATTCCTGAACAGGGGTTGTGGCGTGGTCTGAATGCCCTTCTTCCTGACGATATCGTCATTCGCTCCCTTTCGTCGGTGTCCGCCGGCTTCCACGCCCGTAAATCAGCGACCGGGAAAACCTATTGCTACTGCATTGATAACCAGCCGCTGGCCAATCCCTTGAGCCGCTTCTATTCTTGGCATGTGAGAAAAACACTCGATATGGCCGCGATCCGCCAGGCAACCAGGCAGCTGCTGGGAACCCATGATTTCGCATCCTTCAAAGCTGCCGATGGTGAAACAGCTACCTCCGTCCGCACGATCAGCAGGGCAAGGGTCTGGCGCCGGAGTTCCTATCTCCTGATTATGATTCATGCCAATGGTTTCCTGAAAAATATGGTGCGCAACATCGTTGGTACCCTCTACGAAATAGGCCTGGGAAAACGAGGCGCCGAAGAGATGGCTGCCATTGTTGCCGCTGTCGACCGGCGCTCTGCCGGAATTACTGCTCCGGCCAAAGGCCTGGTGCTGCGCTCCGTTTCCTACTAGTACCATGGTGATTACTGCTTTTCTCCCTCCTTTTATTTCTTTCTGTACCAAGCCCAGCTAAAACCATGATCTATTTAGACAATATTATATTGTATCCAAGTGCTTAATGGTGGATTTTTGTTGATAATGGTGCTATATGCGTTTGCTCTATGAACGCCTGTAAAGGTTGGTTAATGTTTACATTATACAGAATAATCATGTTGCTTATGGTGGAGGATGAACGTGGTTCTAAAGAGGAGAGTTAAAAATTTCAGTGAGGATTTTGACCATCAGTTTAATGGTGCCCGGCTGTTTGATGCTGAAAAGTTTATCGATGATATTATTGCTGCCGGAGGTCCGGAAACCTATGCCAAAATGCAGGAAAGGCATGACTTTATCGGTGATGGCAATGCGGTTGTTGTTGAAGTGCTCAAACGCATTGTTACCGGCCTGGTCGGCTATCCCATAACCCCTTCGACTCCTATTGCCGAAGGCATGGCAAAGGCTTATGCCGATGGCTTCAGCAATGTGTTTGGTGAAAAAATTTTTTATTTCCAGCCCGAAAGTGAATTGGGTGCGATGGCCTTCCTGGAGGGTGCCGCCTCCCAGGGCGGCCGCTTTGCCGACAACACCTCATCTCAGGGCCTAACCTATAAAATCAAGAACATGTACTCGGTTGCCGGCAAAAGGCTGCCGGTTTTAATGACCGTGCAGACCAGGGAACTCAACAAGGGCAGCCTCAGCATTCATAATGGTCATGGAGATCTCTATGCGGCCCGGGGTGCCGGCTGGATTCAGTTGATGAGCTGCAACAATCAGGAGCTTCATCATTTGGTTCCTCTGACCTTTAAAGCCATAGAACAGCGCCAGGTCATGCTGCCGGCCATCGTCGCCGGTGAAGGTTTTCTTAAGAGCCATTCCATCGAGAACATCAAAACGGTCTCTGACGAATTTCTGAAACATTATCTTGGTGAGCCCAACCGCTTCTATCAACCGGATTTTGACCATCCGGTACTGATGGGCACGTTTACGGACATCGGTGTTACCATGCCGGTCCAGATGAAACAGGATCAGGCATTGCTTAACAGCAAAAAGTATATCCAGGCGGCCATGAATATCATGAATGTCATACTTGGCACTGACCTGCAGGTTGTAGAACGGTATCATGCGGATACGGCCGAGTATGTGGTGGTCTGTATGGGGTCCGTCGCAGAAACCATGAAGGAGGCAATCGACTACTATCGCAGCAAGGGGATTGCCGTCGGTCTCGTTCGGCCGGTACTTTTCTATCCTGTCTGCAGTGAAGAGATTGCCGCCGGGGTGCAGAATGCCCGGGTGATCAGCGTTTTGGAAAAGGTTGCCGAGGGTAATGAACAGTACCTGCTCAAAGATGTCAAAGAGGCGGTGTATCTTTTGAATGACCGGCAGGACTGCCACTGCCATCCCCGGATTACTGCCGGCACCTATGGTCTTGGCAATCAGGATATCAGCCTGGATGACTGCTGTGCAGTTATTGAAAATATGCTCAGTGATCACCCACAGACAAAGTTTAAATGTGGCATTCGCGGTCCCCAGACCCTGGCGCCGGTAGTGAAAGAGGATCTGGTGGAAAAAGAGGTTGGCGTCACCTTTATCGGCATCGGTGCCGAAGGGGTGAAAACGGCACAGGAGACCCTGGCTAAAATCATTGCCAAAAGCGGCAAGTATGTGCAGACCAGCGCCAAATACGGCGCCTCACGAAAAGGCGGCATGGTGGTGATGAATGCCCGGGTTTCGGACAGCCATATCCGCAACTGCTCCAATGTCACCAAGGTTGAAACCCTGTCCATTTTTAATGATAAATATCTCCAGGACAACTGCCTACTGCATTTTATCCTCGGGATTAAGAAGGGCGGCCATCTGATCATCAACACGGTAAAAGATTTTGATGAACTGTTGGCGAAAACAACCCCGGAGATTCAACAAAGCCTTGAAAAAGCCTCTTTCAATGTGGTGTTGCTGGATGCCACCAGTGCGGCGCTGGAGAAGTTGAAGCGCAACCTGCCGGGTACGCCGATTTTGGGGGTCATTAATAAAATCACCGGTCTGCTGCCGGAAAAGCAGTTTAAGGAGGCCTTTAAGGCTGAGTTGAGCGCCAAATTTGGTACCAAAAAACCGGAGATGATCGATGTCAACCTGGAACTTCTGGATGTTGCCTATAGCATCAGAAGCAGGACCGACAGCGGCCTGCCCAATGCCGGCGCAAGCAAGAAAAAAGTTGCCGCCAAGGAGGTTGGGGTTAAAGACCTGCCGGGCTTTTTTACGCCGCATGTGGCTGGCTACACGGAGGATGATGAGTATGCCACACCGATTTTTCCGGCGGTCTATGGTGCCCGCTACCATGAAAAGTTTATTGCCGATGTCCTGCGTCCCCTTCAGCAGGGTGAAGACATCCCCTGGGATCGCTTTCACAATATTGTGCCGGCAAGGACTTCGGAATATCACAATGCCAGCCTGATTGGTACCGCCCTGCCCGTCTATGAAGCGGGGCAATGTGTTACCTGCGGCATGTGTGTCACCAGTTGTCCGGATTATGCCCTGCGGGTTACGGTTATTTATGATGATGATTATAATGCATTGCCCGCCGCCAGCCAGCGGCTGTTCAAGTCGGTTAACCTGAATCGTTTCACCGGTTATGGGGATGCCTCCTTCAAAGATAGTTATCTTAATATCAATGTGGTGCCATCCTATTGCAAAGGCTGTGGCGCTTGTGTCGCCGTTTGTAAAGCCGGTGCTTTAAAGATGATTGATAAGGCACTTATAACGCCTGATGCACAGAAACAGTTTCTCGATGAAGGGATTTATGACCTAGATCAGAGTGCGAAGGTTCTTCCCTATGTCAAAGAGAGCAAGCCTCTCCAGCAGCTCATGCTTGGTTATTCCGGTCAGAAATTCCTTCCCGGAGGCCACAGCTTATGTCCGGGATGCGGTGAAGGGGTGATTGAAAATCTGGTTTTTACGGCGGCGGAGATGGTCCGCAAAAAACCAAAAATTATTGAAGAGACCTATCAGTCAATTCCTGAACTGATGAAGAAGCACCATGGCAAGGGGCTGCAGCATATGGTTGACCACGGTTTTCATCTCTATACCATCAATGCCACCGGCTGTGCTCAAGTGTCCTGCTTGGGCAATCCCTACAATGCGAGAATTTACCAGTCGGGCCATTATGGTTTTGGTACCGCCAGTGCGGCGGCCCTGGGTTCCCGGATATCACTGTTCAGCGCTTTTAGGAATTTCTACCTTGAGAAGCTGACCAAAGTTCTTGTCTTCGGCGGTGATGGAGCGTTTTACGATATTGGTAATCAGGGTCTTAATTTTGCGTTGGGGGAAAACCAGGATGTTACCTGGATTATCTACAATAATGAAGCCTATATGAATACCGGTTTCCAGAAATCCGGTGCCAGCCGCTATGGTTCCAACCGTACGACCTCTCCCTATGGGTTGGAGCTGCAGGGAAAAGAGGATTTTCATCGTGAGATTGCCATGCAGGCAACGGTTATTCCCGGAGTGTATGTGGCTCGCCTCTCCCTTGCCAACCCCGCCTATGCCCTGAAAATTCTCAAGGAGGCCATAGCCTACAAGGGTCCTTCGTTGATCGAATTTTTCTCCCCCTGTCCCACCGGCCAGGGACTGGCACAGGATGATATGTCAATGGCTGTCTCCCGCATGATGATGGAATCGCGTGCGTGGACGGTCTTTGTCAGGAAGCCATACGCCAAAATTGATATCTCAGGCAACCCTGATGCCGAGGAACTCTTCCCGCGACCGAAGAAGATCAAGGGTCAGGAAGTTCCGCCGGCGACCTTCAGGGATATTGTCGAGCTGATGGGGCAGTTTGTCGGGGATAAGAAAACTATCGACACCATTGTTAAGGTCAATGAACGGCAGAATTTGTTCATGTGGAGTGTTCTGCAGTTTCGTGCCGGGTTGCGGGAGAAAGTGCTTGACGCTGATGAGGTGGCAACATTGATCGCCAACCGTTAGGATTTTTTGCGTGCAGCAAAAAAACAGCCTCACATGAGGCTGTTTTTTTAAGCATATACTTGACAATCTCATGTGGGTATGGCAGAAGGCAGATTCGGCTTACAATCTCTTGCTGAGACGGCTGCATGGAAAACAACCTGGCTTCTCCTTCTTCCTATGGCCGGCGCTGGTATCGCCAGCTGGACGGGCCTGGTTCCTTGGCATCCTTTACCGTCGCCATGGGGGAAACCGACCTGCTGGTGCGGGCAGCTGATGCCGGTTTGCAGCGGCTGGTCAGTGAACGGGTCATTGTCTATCGGCGGCAGATTGAAGCCTTTCTGGCTGATTATCCTGAAGTCCGGATGCAGCTGCACCCCTTTGTTCCCTCTACTGAACTGCTCTTGCCGCCGGTAGTGAAAGAGATGCTTGCCGCAGGTCATCAGGCCGGGGTGGGGCCGATGGCTGCGGTTGCCGGGGCAATCGCTGAAAGGGTTGGCCGTGACCTTCTGCCGTATTCACCGACGGTGATGGTGGAAAATGGCGGCGATATCTTTCTGGCTGGTAAAAGCAGTTACACGCTGGGAATTTTTGCCGGTGCTTCGCCCTTTGCCGGCAAGCTGGCGATCCGTTTGAGCCGGCCGCTACCATTTGCTGCCGGGGTTTGCTCCTCCTCGGCAACCATAGGGCATTCTTTGAGTTTCGGTTCTGCTGATCTGGTCACCATCTATGCCGACTCAACGGCGGCAGCCGATGCCTTGGCTACCGCAATGGGCAACCGGGTGCACCATAAAGACGATCTCCAGCCGGTTGTTAATGAAGCCTTGCGTCATGCTGGTGTCCATGGTGTTGTCATTATTAAAGGCGAGGACCTGGCTGCCGGGGGGGCGCTTGAGCTGATACCGGTGGCCGGCAGTCGTCGTTGAAAGGATACGTATGAAACATACCTATGTACTCCACTTTGATCAGAGTAATTATGATAAGCCCATCGTCTACCGCCTTATTAAAGACTATGATCTAGTTTTTAATATCGTGCGCGCCGTGTTGCTGCCCAAACAGGAGAGTTATCTGGTGATGGAAATCAGCGGTAGTGATTTCCAGTTGGAGCAGGGCCTTGCATATCTGCGGGATAAGGGTGTTGATGTCAATCCTGTTAACAAAAATGTTAAAAGAAACGAGGAAAAATGTATTCATTGTGGTGCCTGTACAGCCATTTGCCCCACCGGTGCCCTGGCTGTTGACTGGCCATCCATGGAAGTGCATTTTTTCGCTGAACAATGTAGTGCCTGTGGATTGTGCGTCACTGCCTGTCCCCCACGGGCGATGGAGGTGAGCTTTTGAAATTATCTACCAAAGGAAGGTATTCCGTCCGGGCGCTGATGGCCTTGGCCACCATTGCCAATCATCAGCATAAGCCGGTATCCCTGAAGCAGATAAGCGTCCACGAGGGGATTTCCGTCAGTTATCTTGAACAGCTGTTTGTCCATTTGCGACGTGCCGGACTGGTGCAGAGCGTCAGGGGTCCGGGCGGCGGCTACCTGCTGGCCAGAAGCCTCAATGATATCAGCGTTGCCGAGATTATGAGTGTCGTGCAGGAATCAGTCCAGCCGGTTAACTGTGCTGATTGCACGATGCAGCAACCGGGGTGCAATCTTAAAAAAGACAGCACCGAATGCATGACCAGGCCGGTCTGGGAAAAACTTGAACAGGTAATCGGCGATTTTCTCAGCTCGGTGACCTTGCAGGATATTATTGCCGGCCAGGTATGACCGTCTATTTGGACTATAACGGTACAACGCCGGTTGATCAGGCGGTCCGCGAAAGTATGCTGCCCTACCTGGGGGAGCATTACGGCAATCCCTCCAGCAGTCATTGGGCTGGTAAAGAGGCTCGTGAAGCCGTAGAACACAGCCGCCGGCAGGTGGCAGCGTTGCTTGGCGGCTCCCCCGAGGAGATTGTTTTTACCAGCGGCGGCTCCGAAAGTGATAACCTGGCGTTGCAGGGGATAGTGTTCGCCAACTGGCGGCCCGGCCAGCCGTCACCTCATATCGTCACTTCAATGGTGGAACATCCAGCGGTCGACAACTGTTGTTCCTTCCTGGAGTCCCTGGGTGTTCGCATTACCCGACTTGCGGTTGACCGGCATGGACGGCTTACGCCAGAACAGGTGGCGGCAGCGATGACCGACGAGACGTTGCTGGTTTCGTTGATGTTGGCAAATAATGAAACGGGAGTCGTCTTTCCATTGGCGGAAATTGCCGAGGTTACCAGGGCACGTGGGGTATTGCTGCATACGGATGCGGTGCAGGCAGTGGGAAAAATGCCAGTTGATGTGCAATCTCTGGGGGTGGATCTGCTGTCGATTTCCGGTCATAAATTTTATGCCCCCAAAGGGATTGGTGCCCTATGGATCAGGTCCGGGGTTTCTGTTGCACCCCTCATCCATGGGGGAGGGCAGGAACAGGGCCGGCGAAGTGGTACCGAGGCGGTTGCCGGCATTGTCGGCTTGGGTAAAGCCGCATCCTTGCTGACTGATAGGCAGCCAGAGGAGATGCAGCGGTTGGCGAAGTTGCGCCATTATTGTGAAGCATCTTTGACCAGTGAACTGCAAGGGGTAACGATTCACGGTGCCGTGGCCGAGCGGCTGACCAATACAACCAGTTTTTCAGTCCCTGGAGTTGATGGTGAATCATTGCGGGTCCATCTTGAGCTGCAGGGTATTGCCGTGTCCGCTGGTTCCGCCTGTTCATCAGGCAATGGCAAGGGTTCACGGGTGCTTGGTGCCATGGGCATTCCCTACGCCATTGCCCAGAGTTCTTTGCGGATCAGCCTTGGTCGCTGGACAACCATTGATGAGATTGACACCTTTGTTGAGATATTGAAAAACGTCAGTACATCTTTACAAGCCATCTCCCCCCTGTATTGAGATGTTTACCGCACTGCTTCTTCAGCGGCCGGCCAATGGCTGCGGCAGCAGCATGTATGGATTTTGACCGCCCGCAGTTTATGTTCCACGGACAATAATCGAGACGATAATAATGGTGGCTGAGATTTTCTCCCCTCTGCCAGTGGCAGTTTTTTTGTTTTTGTCGCAGACGGCAGATCATGGCTGATACGGTAGTTGTCGGGTTCAGCGGTGGCGTTGACAGCGTTGCTGCGGCCATTCTGCTCCAAACTGAAGGATATGCTGTGCAGCTGGTTGCCCTTGATATGGGTACAGCAACGGCGGCTCTCTTCCGTCATCGGGTGGAGAGTGCGGCAGCACTTCTCGATCTGCCTCTCAAAATTGTCATGGTTGGTGATGCGTTCCAACGTCATGTGATCGATTACCTGGCGACATCCTACCTCAAGGCTTTAACTCCCAATCCATGCATCAGATGCAACAGCCTGGTGAAATTCAGTTTTCTTGCCCGGGCACAGAAGCAATGTGGCGCCCGCTGGCTGGCCACCGGCCACTATGTAACCAAGAGGTCATGGCGGGGCGGTGAGCTGGTTCCCGGCCAGGGCAGGGACGACGGCAAGGACCAAAGCTATTTTTTGCAGGCGGTTGATCGTGAGCTTTTTACTGACTGCCGGTTCCCTCTGGGCAGTCTGCAGAAAACGGAAGCGGTTGCCCTTGCCGCTGCCGCTGGTTTCCAGATAGATTCCTATCAGGAAAGTCAGGAACTATGTTTTGTCGGCCAGGGGTCCTACGTTGATGTGCTCCGCCGCCATCCTGGGATGACTGACGGCCAGCCTGGATTGATTGTCAATCGCGCCGGTGATGTTGTTGCCCGCCATCAGGGCATTCATCATTTTACCATCGGCCAGCGGCGTGGATTGGGGATTGCCCATCCCAGCCCGCTCTATGTCTGTGCTCTTGTTCCCGAACGCAATGAGGTGGTGGTGGGTGAGCGGGATGACCTCTATGGCAGAACCGCAGTCATTAAAGGGATGAACTGGTTTATCAAACCGGAACGCTGTCCGGCCAGCCTATGGTGTCAGATCCGCTATCGTCATCAGCCGGCTGCAGCGGCGGTTGAGTTTCTTGATAACGGCCATCTCAAGGTGAATTTTGCCGAGCCGCAGTTCGCCATAACGCCAGGGCAGGGAGCGGCTCTCTATGATGATGGTTGCCTTCTGGGTGGCGGCTGGATCTGCTGATGAACGTGAAAATCATTACCCTGGGATGTAAGCTGAACTTCTATGAATCGTGTGCTTTAAGCGAGGCGTGTGCGCATCTGGGGATGCAGGTGGTCAGCAACGGTGCTGCTGATGTCATCATTATCAACAGCTGCGCAGTGACCGGCAAAGCGGGAATGCAAAGCCGCCAGGCAGTGCGCCGGGAGATAAGGAATAACCCGAATGCCCGGGTGATTATGACCGGTTGCTATGCCCAGTATGAGCCTGATATTGCTGCCGCCATTGATGGACTTAGGGCGGTTGTTGGTAATGCCGGCAAAGCTGAAATTCCCCAATGGTTATCCGGGGATGGCCGCATGGGCAGTCAGTTTCCGGTCCGGTTCGGCTTTGCTGGTGAGATGCCGGTGGCGGCGTTGCGGGCTCGCCATTCACTTGGCCGGACACGGGCCTTCATGAAAATCCAGGATGGCTGCAGTGCTTTTTGCAGCTATTGCATTATTCCCTATCTTCGCGGGCGCCCCCGCAGTCTGCCGATGGATGATGTTGTGGCTGAAGCGGTCCAGCTGGAAGATAATGGCTACCGTGAACTGGTGCTCACCGGCATTCATCTTGGTCAATACGGAATTGATGGCGGCACGAAAGACGGTTTGGTCGATTTGCTCAGGTTGCTGTGTATGCATACGACAATGCGTGTTCGTCTGGGTTCTCTTCAGCCGCCGGAGATTTCCCCGGCCCTTCTGGAGCTGTTGTGTGACGAAGACAATAATCTTTGCGAGCATCTTCACCTGTCGTTGCAGTCGGCCAATGATGAGGTGCTTGCGGCAATGGGCCGCCCCTATGGTCAGCGTGATATTGTTTCGCTGGTGGAAATAATCCGGAACCGGAACAGCCGGGTAACCATGGGGGCCGATATTATCGTTGGTTTTCCCACCGAATCAAGAGCTGCTTTTGCCGATACCAGCCAGGTACTTGCTGATCTTCCCCTGGCTTATCTCCATGTTTTTCCATACTCCCCGAGGCCGGGAACGGCAGCGGCTGGTTTGCCCGACAAGATCTCAGCGGCTGAAAAGAAAGACCGGTCAGCCATGCTGCTGGCCATGGCTGCGAACAAGAAGCGTGATCATTACCGCCACTGCCTCAACCAGCCTCTCAAGGTTCTGGCTGAAGAGAAGGCAGTAATGGATAATCGCGGCAGCGGTTTAGTGGGATATTCGAGAAACTATCTTTCCGTTTTCATTGTGGTGCCGGCCACCCAAATTGCCTCCTGCCTTAACCATGAACACCAGGTAATTCCCCGTCATTATGATGACACCATGCTGTTGGCAGATTTAAGCTGACATGGTTATCAGGATATGATATAAAGAGCATTAAATTAGTTAACATAAAGCTGCAATGATGTGATCGGAGGAAACGCATATGATTGGTAAATCTACCCCCATTCGTGATCTGTTGACCAAATATCCTAAAGCTGCTCAGGTGTTTGCCGACAAGGGCATGGGCTGTCTGGGCTGTTCTGCCTCAATGTTTGAAACGGTTGAGGAGGGAGCTTTGGCTCATGGGCTTGATCCAGAGAAGCTGGTTGATGAGATGAACGCCGCCCTTAAGGGGTGAGATGAGCGGTCATCGGGAACGGCTTGATATGCTCCTGGTTTCCAGGGGTTTGGCCGCCAGTCGTGAGCGTGCCCGGTCCCTCATTCTGGCCGGCAAGGTTATCTGCAACAATCAGACGGTTGACAAGGCCGGACATAAAGTGCCTGGCGATGCTCAAATCCGCTTGAAGGGGAATGATATCCCCTATGTCGGTCGCGGTGGGGTTAAACTGGCAGCCGCGCTGGAAACGTTTACCATTGATCCGACCGGTTGCGTAGCGCTTGATGTGGGAGCATCAACCGGCGGCTTTACCCACTGCCTGCTGCTCCATGGCGCCCGGCAGGTGGTTGCCGTTGACGTGGGTTATGGCCAGCTGGCTTGGGAGCTGCAGCAGGATCCACGGGTGGTGGTGAAGGATAGAACCAATATCCGTTCACTTGTCCCGGGTGATTTTCCCCAGTTGTTTACTTTTACGGTTGTCGATGTGTCGTTTATTTCATTGACCAAGGTGCTGCCGGTTGTTGCCAACCTGGTGGCTCCGGGTTCGCCGTTGGTTGCCCTGGTGAAGCCACAATTTGAGGTAGGCCGCTCTGATATTGGTAAAGGTGGTATTGTCAGGGATGAAAAAAAGCAGCTGGAGGCCGTGGAAAACGTTATTGCCGTGGCCAGTGATCGAGGGCTGCGTTGTGATGGGCGGATGGATTCCCCCATTCTTGGCCAGAAGGGAAATCGGGAGTTTTTGATTCTTCTCCGGCGGCAGTAGGCCGCTGTTCAATGACTGCAGAATGTTGCTGGACCGGGGCCATGAAGTATATGGCCCCGGTTTTTTTATTTCAGAGTGGTGAGTGGCTGGCCGTAGCCCACCAGTTCCAGGTAGCCGTAGCCCAGCAGTGGTTCATTGACAGCCGATGTGCCGCTAATTTTGATCGCGCCCTCCCAGTAGTTGGCCAGCGTGGTATCCGTAGCTCTGATTTCCTGGTCAAGCTGTAGAGGGGAGAGCTGCAGCAGCATTTTTTCCGGTCGTACAATGTTCAACTTCCAGAACAGCGGATAGTTGTTGTGTGTGTGCGGGCTTTGCCAGTCGTCCATCGGAGTTGCCGTGAAATCGCTGCTGGTCAGATGTGTAGCCGTCCCATCGGCAGCAATCATGGTGCCACTGGAGGCTGGATCCTGAGAGCCGTCTTTGTTGCGCATCCGGTAGAGCATCAGGGACCGGCCATCATTAAAATGAATAGCCAACCAGTCCCAGCCAGCCTGGTTGGCGCCCAGCTGATTGGTGGCAAATTCCCGGTCGAGCCAGCTGAGGCCGCTTACCGTCATCTGCTGGTCGTGGAGCGTAATGGTTCCACGGCTTTCCAGCCGAGGCCAGGAATAATAATAGGATGCCTGTCCCGGACCGGAACCTTTATGGCTGAGGCCATTGGTACCGTTCAGGATCGGGGCGTAGGACGGCTGAAGTTGAAGGCTGATGCCATACTCCGGCGTTTTAACCGTCAACTCCATGCCCTTGCCATCCGGCTTCATGGTGATCCGGCTGCCCTTGAGCCAGGTATTCATGGTAGTGATCGCCGCCCCTGCCAATCCGGGACCCGCTCGGCTAATATCCTGATGGGAAAAAAAACGCTGGTTTTCGACGTCACTCAAACCGCTATGGAGGATAAAGAGGTCCCGGATTTTCCAGACGTTATCTTTGTCCGTGGTCTTTTCCAACCGCAGTCCCTGGCGAAAGATGGTGAACTGGTAGCCGAACTGCCTGCCGGTTTCGGTTTCCAGATGGCCGGTGACGTACCACCATTCCGTTTTGAAATCCGGGTGGCTGCCGTGATCCCTGGGAAATTGGAAGGGTCGGGGAGCGACGGCCTGCTGCCAGGCAAGGGCGGGATGAAAAGCGGAGAAACTCTGGGCCAGCAGGAGGAAAAAAAGCCAGCCAATGGTTTTTTTACCGATGGTGGTCATGGCTACCGCTCCCGCATCTGGAATGATGGCTGGCTGTTGGCTATCCGCCAAGCGGGATAAAGACCGGCGGCCATCGATGCAAGGGCGGTGACGGCCGCCATGCCAGGATAGAGGCTTACATCAAATCTGAAATCGATCGTCCAGCCGAACGATTTCAGATTAATAACCTTGATCAGAACCCAGGCGAGGAGGGGGCCGCAGAATGCCGCACCAGCAATCGCCAGCATTCCCAGGGTCAAAGAGTGGCCGAGGGCCAGGGAAAAGACCTCTCCCCGGCTCAGCCCCAGGGCCCGAAGAATGCCGTATTCCCGCTCATTTTCTATATAGATGGCCAGCAGGGCGCTGATAATGCCGAAAAAAGCCACCAGAATGGCAATCATCCTGGTGCTGAGGGTAATGGCAAAGCTGCGATCAAAAATCTCCATGATCCGCTGCCGCAGTTCATGGTTGGCATAGACAAAGCAGGGCAGGGATTTGAGCTGTTGCTGCAAGGTGGCAGCAAATGCTTTCCGATCCACACCCGGAGATAGAAAAAGCGCCATGGAATTAATTCCCTGATCATTGAGCAAACTGGCCAGGTTGTCGTAATCCAGCAGAATAACGCCATGTTCGGTGATATAATCGCGAAAAACCGCAGCAATGGTATACGCCCGGCGGCCCGCATAACCATCCAGACTGATAGTGTCGCCGGCGGTCAGCTGGTTTTTTCGTGCCAGGCTTTCGGAAATGAACACTTCGTCGCCGGTGGCCATTCTCTCCCAGGGATCTCCCGGCAGGGATGCGGTAAAGAGATAGCTGGAGTGGTGCTGCAGGGTTCTGGCATCAACCCCGGAAAGCCTCACCAGGCGATGATTGAACTGATAGCGGATGTTGCGATAGCGGTTGATGGCTGCTACGTGGTCAAGCTGTCGGACAGCGGTGATCAGCTGTGGATCAAGGAGACTGGCGTCATAATCCCGGTCGCTGTCGGTAATGAAAAAATCACCTTGGATACTGTTGAGAAACCAGTGGTCGACCGTTTGACGAAAGGAGCCGATCATCAACGAGATGGCCATCGACATCGCCAAAGCAACCATCAGGGCGGCAATGGCCGGTGCACTCCGGCTCAGTGAGCGTTTGACGGCGCCGACCGCCAGCCGCCACTTGATGAGGGGCATGGTGCTGGCGGTAAGGAATGAGATGCAGCGTTCGGTGGCCAATGGAACCATCAGGGAGGAACCAAGACAAATGCCGAAGGCGGCGGCGAAGCCGAAGTAGGGGGTAGGTGAAGGAAGGTAGGCAATGATCAGAGAAAGAAGAATGGTTCCGAGCCCGGCAAGGAAATTTCGCCGGCGGTGGGTAAAGGTCCGATCCTCTCCCTGACGGCGGGAGAGCAGGGAAACAATGGTGGCGTGACGAATCTCCAAGAGAGGGAAAAAAGCCGCTACCCAAGCGGCGGCAACTCCCACCAGCAATCCCTGAACAAGGAAAACAACTGTGATTCTAGGTGGTTGTGAGCGAAGAAAAAAGTAGAGATCGGAGATGGTCTGGTTGATGATCACCAGCGAGTAGCGGGCCAGGCCATATCCGAGCAACAGGCCGACCAAGGATCCGATGATGGCGACCAGAGTGATTTCCGTGAGCAGCGCCCAGGAAATCTGGGTTGGGGAAAAGCCCATGGTCAGCAGGATGCCGATCTCCCGGCGGCGCTGGAGCAGAGAGAAGAGAACGGTATTGTAAACCAGGTAAAACCCCACAAAAAGCGATAGCAGGCTCAAGGCAGTGAGGTTGAGATTGAATGAGTCCAGCATGGAGGTGTAAAGGTCGGTGCGGCTGGCGGTTTTTACCAGTTGGAGATGTTCGGGCAATAGCTGCTCGACCTCCGTTACCGTCTTTTGATTATCAATAAGAAGCAAGATGCTTTTCAGCTTGCCACGTCCCTGCAGCATCTCCTGGACCCAGGAAATATCACCATAGACAACCGGTCGGTCACTGCTTTCGGGAACCGCGATGGTTGTCAGAATGCCTAAAGTGCGAATCCTGCTGTCCCGGCCGCCGTTGTCAAGGTGCAGCTGCTGGTGTCCGTTGGCCAGCTTGAGCGCTGCAGGGGTGGCGGCAACGGTGCCGGGTTCGGTCAGGAAACGGCTCAGAGTGTCCGGTGCCAGGGACTGGTCAAACAGCGGGTTGAGTTTCCTGGCCGCCAGCGGGTCGAGACCAACCATGGTTATTTCCCGGCCGCTAACCGGCAGGGTGCCACGCACTTCCGGTGCTGCCTGCAGGCCTGGGATGGCAGTCATCAGCAGGCCGTAGATGCTTTCATCAATGATGCCGCTGGCAGAGGAAATTTCATGGGTTGCCCGGCTGGTGATGGCCGTGGTGGCTTGGGAAAAGGATTGCAGTGCGGAGCGGTTGGCCAGGTGGATACCGGAGACCATGCTCACCCCCAGGGCAACGCCGAAAATCCAGATGGCCGTCGACAGCGGCTGCCGCCGGTGGTGCAGCATGAAGGCTTTTAGAAGTCTAAACATCGTTTTGCAGGTGTCCGTCGATAATATGCAGACGGCGGGAGCAAACCGCCGCTGCTTCGCTGCTATGTGTGACCATAATCAGGGTGGTGCCGAAGGTCTTGCAGATATGGTTCATGAGAGCGACGATATTCAGTCCGGTTTCCAGATCAAGATTGCCGGTCGGCTCGTCGGCCAGGATCAGCCGGGGTTTTTTCACCAGGGCCCTGATCACTGCCGCCCGCTGCTGCTCTCCACCCGAGACCTCCTCAGGGTAGCGGTGAAGCTTGTCACTGATGCCGGCTGCCTGACAGAGATCGGCAAGGAGCTGACCTTCTCTGCGGCCCAGCAGGGCCAGCGGCAGACTGATGTTCTCCGCCAACGTCAGGGTGGGCAACAGGTTGAAGAACTGGAAGATGAAGCCGATGTCATGGCGGCGGTAAAGGGTGGCATTTTTTTCCGAGAATGAAGATGCTTCCTGGCTGTCGATCAACAGGCGGCCGCTGCTTGGTTTATCAATCAGGGCCAGGAGGTTCAGCAGGGTAGATTTCCCTGAGCCGCTTTTGCCCAGCAGGGCCAGGCGATCGCCGGCCATAATCTGTAGGTCTATGCCTTTGAGGGCCTCAACCGGCACGGCACCGGCATAGGTTTTTGTCAGCTTTTCCAGCTGGATAAAGCATGGAGATGCCGGTTGCGGCTGGTTCATGAAGATAGTCTTTCAGGTGTTATGAGTTTTTATTGCGGTTGTCAATTTTTACCATTAAGGGTATATAACTGTCAAACTAGTGATCTGGTAGAGTAAAGTCAAGAGGCTCCAGAGCAATGCGGCGACCTACAAAAAAGATCGTTTTCGACAATCTGCCGGTTGGCGGTGATGCGCCGATCGCGGTTCAATCGATGACCAACACCGACACCCGGGATGTCGCAGCAACGATTGGCCAGATTAAGCGGCTGGAGTCGGTGGGCTGCGAACTAGTCCGGGTGGCGGTGCCGGATATGGCGGCAGCAAAAGCCTTGGGGGCGATTAAAGCAGGGATTGCCATTCCCTTGATTGCCGATATTCACTTCCATCACCGACTGGCCATTGAGGCGGTGGAACAGGGGGTGGATGGCCTGCGGCTGAATCCCGGCAATATCGGTTCGGCTGCCCGGGTGCGGGAAGTGGTTCAGGCCTGTCGGGACCACTCGATTCCCATCCGCATCGGGGTAAACGCCGGCTCTCTGGAAAAAGAGGTGGTGGCAGCCCATGGTCATACCCCCCGGGCTATGGTTGCCAGTGCACTGGGCCATATTCGTTTGTTGGAAGATGAACAGTTTGATCTGATCAAGGTGTCGCTGAAATCCTCCAACGTTCCCCATACGGTTGAAGCCTATCGCCTGCTGGCTCAGGAGGTGGATTATCCCTTTCACATCGGGATCACCGAAGCGGGGACTCCCCTGCGGGGCGCTATCAAGTCGGCGGTGGGCATTGGTATTTTGCTTTATCTTGGTTTCGGGGATACCCTTAGGGTTTCATTGACTGGCGATCCGGTGGAAGAGATCTTCGTCGCCTACCAGATACTCCAGAGCCTTGGAGTGCGGCATCGTGGAATTGAGCTGATCTCCTGCCCCACTTGCGGTCGAACCGAGATTGATCTCATCGGCTTGGCGCAGGCGGTGGAACACCGCCTGCAGCATATTCGCAAACCGCTGAAGGTGGCGGTGATGGGCTGCGTGGTCAACGGTCCCGGTGAGGCCCGGGAGGCAGATGTGGGCATTGCCGGCGGTCGAGGGAACGGTCTGCTGTTCAAGCAGGGTGAAGTGGTCTGCAAGGTGGCGGAAGACCGGCTGCTGGATGTCCTGGTGGCGGAGGTCGAAGCGCTGGCCGGCGAAAATTCCTGTTGAGATAGTCATGGGTTGTTCAACCAGGTTGACTGCCGGCTGCAGGCTGGATAAAATCATGAGTAAGAATTTTCAGTCCCGAAATCTGTGGCAGCTGGGTAATGTGTTGCATCAGTTGCTCTTCATGGTACGATTGTGCTGGCGACTGCTGCTGGATTCCCGGGTTTCGCTGCCGGTTAAAATGATTCCGGTGGCGGCAGTTTTTTACTTGCTGTCACCGTATGATCTGCTGCCCGATTTTATGCTGCCGGTGGTTGGCCAGCTTGATGACCTAGTCGTTATCGTTCTTGCCTGCCGCCTCTTTCTTTCCTTGGTGCCGCCGGAAATTGTCAATGAGCATCGGCGGAGGTTGTCCGCATGAGTGCTGTGTCCAGAATTCATATCCTGCCTCCCCAGGTTCATAATAAGATTGCCGCCGGTGAAGTGGTTGAGCGGCCTTCTTCAGCGGTCAAAGAGCTGGTGGAGAACGCCCTTGATGCCGGTGCCGATCAGATTACCGTCATCATTGAAGAGGGCGGCAAACAACTGATCAAGGTTATCGACAACGGTTGCGGTATGGGGCGGGAAGATGCCCTCCTGGCTCTGGAACGGCATGCCACCAGCAAAATCATCAGCGATGCCGATCTTTTTGCTCTGCAGACCTTTGGCTTCCGTGGCGAGGCATTGCCCAGTATTGCCGCTGTTTCCCGTTTTATTCTTGAGACCAGGGAGGAAGGGGCATCAGAAGCGGTACGTATCGTATGTGATGGCAATGCTCACCTGGTGACGGCGGCAGGTGCGCCCATCGGGACAACGGTGACGGTACGGGATCTTTTTTATAATATTCCCGCCCGGCGAAAATTTCTCAAAGCCACCTCTACCGAGCGGGGGGGGGTGGTCGATTGTCTGAACCGCTTTTCCCTCGCCCATCCCCAATGCAGTTTTACGTTGATCCATAATCAGAAAACCCTGTTTGTCAGGACTGCCTCTGCCCGTGTCCGCAGCCGGATCATTGAGGTGCTTGGGCGGCAGGTGGGGGAGGAACTGCTGCCGATAGCCAGCGGCCGGACGGATAGCGGCCAACTGGACGGTTATATCTCTCCGCCAACGGTTCATCGCCCCAACCGCCGCTCCCTCTACCTTTTTGTCAATAACCGGGTGGTGCGTGACCAGATGGTCTCCCAAGCCGTCATCAGGGCCTACCAGGGGCTGATGGAAAGAGGGCGCTATCCGGTTTGTGTCCTTTTTTTGACCATCGACCCGGCACTGGTGGATATGAATGTCCATCCTGCCAAAGAGGAGGTGCGCTTTGCCGAGCCCGGGCGGATTTTTTCGCTCATCAGTCGGTCAATCCAGGAATCCTTGAGTGGGTATCGTGTGCCGACGGCTGGAGAAATGCTCAGTGATGACCCTTTTTCCCTGCTTTTTAGTCCGGTGCATACAGCCACCGGCTTCCCAGCCGCAGGAAACCAACCGTATCAGCCATCGGTTCTGCCCCCCTGGCATCCGCCATCGTCGGCGATCAGAGAAACCGACGCTACGGCATTTTATGGCCATCAGAACCAGGAACCGGCAACTCCGGAACCTGGTTTTCCTCAGCCGGCCACCGGCGGATTTTTTGCCGCCATGCAGATTGTCGGCCAGGTTTGGCAGAGCTATCTTATCCTGAGTCATGGCAGCCAGCTGTATGTGGTTGACCAGCATGCCGCCCATGAGCGGATTCTTTTTGATCAATTGCGCCGGCAGATGGATGGGGCTCAGCCAACCCAGCAGCTGCTGCTGCCGGTAACTATTGATTTGTCTCCCGCTGAGCAGGCCGTGGCGGAGGAGTATCGCCATCTGCTTGAAAAGCTAGGTTTTCTCTATGAACCCTTCGGCAACCGGGCGATCATTCTCACCGGTGTGCCGCCGGTGGCCGGTGATCGGGAGCCCCTAAGCCTTTTCCAGCAGACGATCAGCGACCTGCAGGAAAGTGAAGGGCAGCTGCAGGCTGTTCCCGGGGCGGATGACCTGGCTGCCCGCATGGCTTGCCGGCTGGCGGTCAAAGCCAATCACTTCCTGAGTCCTGAAGAAATTCAGTTGCTGCTGGCCAAGCTTGATCAGGTGGACGTGGGGCGAACCTGCCCCCATGGACGTCCCCTTTACATAACCATGGGTAAGAATGAACTGGAAAAGAGATTTCACCGCCGTTAGTCGTCTGCTGGTTGCAGTGCTGCTGGCCGTTGTTATTGTCGGCGGTTGTGCCGGCCGCCGGCTGGAGGTTCTTTCTCCCGGCGTGATCGGTCCCGGAATGACGGCGGCCGTTTGGAACAAACTGGTGAATGTTGAGACGGTGACGGCAAGGGGAGTGGTGAAGCTGAAGACGGGTGACGGTCAGTCGGCTTCGCAGCGTATCCGCTTTATTGCCCAGGCTCCGGACCGGATAAAAGTTCAATGGTTAACCCCCTGGCAGAGTGTTGCCTGGCAGCTCTTGATCGCCGATCGCCAGTTCTGGCTTTCTGACAGCAATCAGCAGGCAACCTATCATGGATTTCTGACAGCTGACCAGGGCGAGGAGTGCCGGCAGGGCAATTCCTGGTGGACGTATATCCAGCTGCTGGCCGGTTGGTCACAGATGTTATCCCGCCCGCCGGCAGATCCGACAGCCGAACCGCAGCTTGAAATCCCTCGTATGCCGGTTGATACCGTGCAGTATCTGGTGGCCGAAGAGAGGCAGGTGCCGGCCGGCAAAATTATCCGTTTTATTGACGGAGATGAATGGCATATCGGCTTTGACGATTTTGTTGCTGTTGAAGAAGGCAAGTTGTTTCCCCGTCGGTTGGTGATCCATTGTTCGGCTGGCAGTATGGATCTGCATTTCTCCGCCCTGCAGATCAACCAGCCGCTCAATCCGGTCTCTCTGTCGCGACAGCAGGTACCCTTTGATATTCAGGAAATAAACTGTCACATGCTCAGGGAGCCTTGATGCTTTTTTCTCCTTGAAGGGCAGCCGGAGGTACTCACGCCGCGCCTTGTTGCTGTCACATTTACTGCCGCCCTACGGGTCGTCAAAGTGAAGCATCAGACAGGTTCTTCGCCAGTGATGTAATTCATAAAAGACCAATAATTCAATCAGATAAGCATTTATTGTTAAACTTGTTTATTATGGTATGTATTTTCTGCTGGACAACGAAAGATGAAACCATTAGGTTGTTGTCGTTGGATGATTATTGTCTTAATTTTCAAGGAGGCAGGGCATAATGGCTGATTATGATGTGATCATTATTGGTGGTGGACCGGCGGGTTTGACTGCCGGATTGTATGCAGCGAGGGCACGGCTGAAAACGGTGGTGCTGGAAAAAATGATGCTGGGGGGGCAGGTGGCCACCACTGAGACGGTGGAAAACTATCCCGGGTTTACCGATCCGTTGATTGGTGCCACCGTCGGGCCGCTGTTTGAGGCCCAAGGCAAGAAGTTTGGCCTCGAGGTCCGCCAGTTTCAGGAAGGGGTAAAACTTTCCCCCCAGACCCGTGGTTTTGAGGTTGAGCTCTCACCTTCCGGTGAGCAGCTGACCGCCAAAACCGTCATTGTTGCCACCGGCACTCAGTGGTCTTCACTGGGAATTCCCGGTGAGCAGGAGCTGAGGGGCAGCGGAGTTTCCTACTGTGCCACCTGTGACGGTGCTTTTTTCCGCGATCAGGAGATTGCGGTCATCGGTGGTGGCAACGCGGCTATTGAAGAAGCGATTTTTCTGACGAAATTTGCCCAAAAGGTTTATGTCGTTCATCGTCGTGACGCTCTAAGGGCAGAGAAAATTGTCCAGGAACGTGCCTTCGCCAATGAAAAGATAGCGTTTCTCTGGAACCATGTACCGGTCCGTATTGCCGGTCAGGGGAGTGTTGAAGGGATCGAAATCAAGCATGTGCAGACTGGGGAGGTGCAGCTGATTCCGGTTGCCGGCGTTTTTATCTATGTTGGCATGCGGGGACAATCAGATTTTCTCCAGGACCTGGTGGCAATGGATGAGCGGGGCTTTATCAAGGCCGGTGAAGATACGCTTACTTCCTGTCCGGGACTTTTTGCAGCTGGTGATGCTCGCCAGAAACCTGTACGCCAGATTGTCACTGCAGTTGCTGACGGTGCGGTGGCGGCCGTTCAGGCGGAAAAATTTATTGAAGCCAACTATTCCGGGGATTGAGTGATCCCCGTCTGATTATCTATCAGGGTTCGACGGCAAACACGCGTGATTGCCTTGCAGCCAATTACCGCAGGCTTTCACCTGCCGGTGAAGCTGGCCTTGGGTCAGCTTCATGCACTAGTTATTGCGCAACTGTTATTGATAATCATGACTAATTGTGCGGTTTTAAGTTGCTTTTTTCCATCTTTTTTTGTTAACAACAGATCATGAGATATGTTGGCTGGCGAAAAAAGATGGTTGAGGAACACATTGTCGCCCGGGGGATTGATGACCCCCGGATCATAGCGGCCATGTCCACGGTTCCACGCCATTATTTTCTTGATTCGGCCCTGGCGGATCAGGCATATGGTGACCATTCTCTGCCCATCGGTGAAGGGCAGACCATGACCCAACCCTATGTGGTTGCCTTTCTTCTCAGTCAGCTAAACCTCCAAGGCCATGAAAAAGTGCTCGAAATCGGCATGGGATCGGGATACCTGACTGCCCTCCTCAGCCGTTTGGCCGAGCGGGTCTTTACGGTCGAAAAATATCGTTCCCTCGCCATTCATGCACGTCAGCGTTTGGAACAGCAGAACTGCCACAATGTTGTGGTCAAAATATTTGACGGCAGCTATGGCTGGAGTAATGAAGCTCCTTTTGACATTATTGTGGTTTCTGCCGCTGCCGTTTCTCCGCCGCCGCCCCTGCTTGAGCAACTGATGCCCGGCGGCATACTGCTCCTTCCTCTCATAGAAGAGGAGGGTCAATATCTCTACCGCATTACCAAGGATTTCCAAGGTCTCTGCCAGCAGGATAAATTGATCCCCTGCAACTTTGTCAAGTTAGTGGGGAAATATGGTACGGGATGACCCGGATCGCGCGCCAGGTCGGCAGATTGCCGTTATCGGTGCCGGTGTGTGTGATGCCGACGTTGCCTGCCTAGCTGCTGATGTGGGCCGCCGTCTGGCGGCGGCCGGCCACCTTCTCTTGTGTGGCGGACTGGGAGGGGTTATGGAAGCAGCCGCCCGGGGTGCCAAGGGGGCTGGGGGAACGACCATCGGCATTGTTCCCGGAGGGGAGCGTCATCAGGCAAATCCTTTTGTCGATTATGAGATTGTCACCAGCCTTGGTCATCTCCGCAATTTCGTGATTATACACTCAGCTGACGGTGTTGTTGCCCTCCCCGGGTCTGATGGAACTCTGGCGGAGATTAGTATTGCTCGGAAACTGGGGAAACCTCTGGTTGCCGTGGGACAATCCTGGAGCTTTGTGCCGTCGCTGTCCTGCTATGAAACATCCGCAGAAGCCGTCA